>JAGGWN010000047.1 GCA_021157415.1 Bacteroidales bacterium
GAATTGTTCACCCCCTGTCGGGGATGAGGACTGAGAGGCAGGGCATACCCCTGATTTCACTGCGTTACATCAGGGGTTATTGAAGTCCGGCTCCTTCGGGGCTGATGTAAGGAAATGACGGGATCAGGTTCTGCCTGTTTGTAGTTAGCAGATGGATCGGGGAAGGAGCCACGTAGTGGCGAAACATGAATTGTTCACCCCCTGTCGGGGATGAGGACTGAGAGGCAGGGCATGCCCCTGATTTCACTGCGTTACATCAGGGGTTATTGAAGTCCGGCCCCTTCGGGGCTGATGTAAGGAAATGACGGGATCAGGTTCTGCCTGTTTGTAGTTAGCAGATGGATCGGGGAAGGAGCCACGTAGTGGCGAAACATGAATAACCATCCGTGCAACGGGTGGGATACGAAATGATGCATAAACGATCCCCGAAGGGGGTCAACAATTCGATATAGACGGGAATATCCAGGATTCAAGAACCAAGTAGTATAAAAATGGTCTGAATAAAGTAAAATTCCGGAACAAAATTTGTTGTAAGACAAAAAGACAGGAACTTTTTCAAAATCCAGGTAATATGTATAACGGGAAATCATATTGTTGTTATGAAAGACTTCGTACCGGAAAGCCGCGGGAGGGCATTGCGATGCGGCCTGCATCTCTGCTTATGCAGGGTGTAGGCGTGTACCGGTGTTAAATAAAATACAGTATGAATTATAAATAAAAATATGATGAAAGCAATAATGAAAATATTAATCTTATGCGGAGTGATCCTTTCCATGGCTTTTAGCTGTGAGAAGGAAGAAGAAGTTCTTCCTTCGAATCAGGCTAAAGGAAGTATTATTCAGGTTTTATTTCACTGTTATGGATCTGGATTGATAATAGAAGTCGAAAATCCTAAACTAATTGGCAAAGAAGGTACTTTTAAGCAAGTAGGATGTTCGTGTCCAAGTATAAATTATAAAAATGCAATCTTGGTTCCTGCTTTTTCCCGGATTCCGGATCTTCATACCGATGCCCCGGATACTATTGGAACCTGGTTGCATTTTGAATACCGGGAACTTACTGATAAAGAGAGACATAGTAATATTTTTGTGGATACGTCATTCCATGGAATTTGTCCTGCGAATATTATTGGACCTTCCTTAAAAAGGTATATGATTACAAGGATTATTGATTACCATTAAATTCAATACAATGAAAAAACTATTTATTACTTTGGCAATTGCTTTCATATCGATTGTTGTTTTTGCCCAAAACGATTATTACTGGTCGGCCGGTAAAAAGCACTATCTAAAAAAAGAACCGGGAACTTTTATTGTAAAATTCACGGGAAAAGAAAAAATCCAGGATGTACAAAAGGAGCTTCAAAAAAATCAGGGGATACAGTCTGTAACCTTTTTAAAGAATGATTTAGGCATAATAATTGCGGGGGGGGGGTACTACATTTACACCTGAAAAACTTAAAGTTTACACCGAACTTAATAATGCCATGCCTGCATATAAATTTGGCAACCTTCCCTTTTATTTTACCGGCGAAATTCTCTTACAGCCCAAACCGGGTGTGCCAATAGGAAAAATCCTTGAATTTATTGACCATAAAGTTAAAGTAAAGCATGAAACAAAGTATAATACTTTTGTTTTGGAAACCCCATATTGGGACAAACTACTTGAGTTTTCAAACCGGATATATGAAAGCGGTTTGGTAAACTATTGCCACCCCAATTTTATTGCCCCAATTGAGAAAACAACAGATCCTCTTTATAGTGAGCAATATTACCTGAATAATACTGGACAGTTTGGCGGTACACCGGGAATTGACATCAACGCACCGGAAGCCTGGGGTCTTACAACAGGAAGTTCTTCCATCAGGGTTGCTGTAATTGATGATGGCGTAGAAACACATGAAGAGCTGGCAGGAAAGGTTTTACAGGGCTTCACCCCGCAAACTTCAGCCAACAATCCCGATACCCATGGTGCACCGAATGCAAATGATCCGCCGTCGATATATGATTATCATTTTGGACATGGTGAATGTTGTGCAGGAATCATTTCAGCCAGCCATAATAATATTGGTATTCGAGGAGTTGCACCAAAAGTTCTGATACTGCCTGTTAATATTTTTAATGATTGGTTCATTAATGATACTACAATAAATGGAGAAAAATATTATTATGTCGATTTTACCGAAGATGCCAATGATCTTGCCTCTGCTATCGATTCTGCCTGGGACAATGGCCATGCCGATGTGTTAAGTAACTCGTGGGGTTATAGGGCTGACCCTGACAATATAGACCAGGTAGATATAGATGTTATTAGCGCAGCCATAGGCAGGGCACGCACTCAAGGAAGAAATGGGCTGGGTTCAGTAGTTGTTTTTGCATCAGGCAATGAGAATGAGAAATTTACAGGCGTTACGTTTCCGGCTAATGTTAACGGCGTGATAACAGTTGGGGCAATAGACCGTAATGGTAGCATTAGTAGTTATAGTTCCCGCGGACCGGAAATGGATTTAGTAGCACCATCAAGTGGTAGTTCAAATGATGTTCGAACGATTGACAGGATGGGAAGTAGTGGTTATAATTCAGGTAATTACATAACAGATTTTGGAGGTACCTCAGCCGCTTGCCCACAAGTATCTGGTGTAGCGGCTTTAATGTTATCGTCAAATCCTTTTTTAACAGAAACACAAGTACGAACGACACTTCAACAAACAGCAACGGATATGGGTGCTACAGGTTTTGATAATACTTTTGGTTTCGGGAGGGTAAACGCATATGATGCCGTGAAAGAGGTTCATCTTTACATAACCGGCCCCTCCATAGTATGTACCTCAAATGCTACTTTCACCCTCCATAACTTTCCTCCCGGTTCAACGGTAACATGGCAAGCTTATAACGTAAGCCCAACTTCAGGTGCAGGTACAATAGCTACTTTTCATAGCATTTGTTCCAACATTGGTGAGACAGAGGTTGTTTTTACTATTAAGAATGCGGTTGATACTATCCAGATCAGCAAAACTTTTTTATCCGGTGGTCCCGACCCGCAGGATGTAAGTTTGGATATTTATCTTTCGACCGGTCAACATGCCAATAAATATGGTCTTACCTGGGTGTTATGTCCGAATGAAACCTATCATATTTATTGTGTAAACAGCAGCA
>JAGGWN010000077.1 GCA_021157415.1 Bacteroidales bacterium
TCAGACGGCCTGCTGCGAGATAGTTCTTTTTATACGGAGTAGTTCAGAATTAAAATGATTTGATTATTTAGCAGGCATTGTGTAAATTTGCACTCCGGCTTTTCAGGGCCCATAGCTCAGTTGGTTAGAGCACCTGACTCATAATCAGGGGGTCGCAGGTTCGAGCCCTGCTGGGCCCACGTATAAAACAGTAAGAAGGTAAAAAGCAGAAGTGAGCAGGCAATCCCCTGCACTCCTGCCTTCACTCCTTCCTACGCTGATGTTACGGAGGACCAGGATAGCTCCGGAGGACAAGGAAAGCTTAGGAGGACAAAAATCAGATGATGGGAAGGGAATATATCCTCATTTATATGCATATACATGTGTGTGAGCAGCGCGGTAAGTTTTACCCGGATGTGCCTAATATTAACCATGCCTGTCTCTGAAATTTCTGGTAAAAAATGCTATTTTTAGCTCATTTAATTTAATAAATACTCATGATAAAAATTATCTCCGTCGTCGGCGCCCGCCCGAACTTCATCAAAATAGCCCCTGTTTACCGGGCTTTTCAGAAATATACAGATAAGGTAATTCACAAAATATGCCATACAGGCCAGCATTTTGACACCAACATGTCCAGGGTGTTTTTTAACGAGCTGGAGATCCCGGCTCCGGATTTTAACCTGGGAATACACGGAGGGTCTCATGCCCGGCAGGTGGCAAAAATCATGATGGAATTCGAAAAAGTACTCCTGCAGGAAAACCCGGACCTTATCCTGGTGCCAGGGGATGTGAATTCTACCATGGCTGTTACTCTGGTAGCCTCCAAAATGGGGATTCCGGTGGGACATATTGAATCGGGACTGCGAAGTTTCGACCGGACCATGCCGGAAGAAATCAACCGCATGGTGACGGATCTCCTCTCCGACCTGCTCTTTGTATCCGAGCCCAGCGGCCTGGAAAATCTGAAACGGGAAGGTGTGGATGAGAAAAAAATATATTTTACAGGCAATGTTATGATCGACAGTTTGGTATATTACCTGCCCAAAATCAATGATTCGAAGATACTTAGCCGGTTGAATGCTACGGAAGAGATCCCTTCCGCAACAGCCGGACTTAAACGCGGAAACTATGTCCTCTGTACTTTCCACCGTCCCAGCAATGTGGATCATCCCGACACCCTTACAGACCTTATTAAAATGTTGGAAGCCCTTCCGGCACCGGTGGTTTTTCCGGTACATCCCAGAACACGGAATAATATGGAACAGACCGGATTGTATGAAAAACTCCCGAAAAATCTGATCCTGACCGAACCCATCGGGTATATTGACTTTCTGGCTCTGGTAAAGAATGCAGGCCTCGTGATTACCGACAGTGGGGGCATCCAGGAAGAGACTACCTTCCTGGGGGTGCAGTGTATCACCGTAAGGGACAATACCGAACGGCCGGTGACCGTGGAGGTGGGCACCAACCGGCTCATCGGTACCGACTTCGGCAAGGTGAAAGAAGCTGCGCTGAAAGTGCTGGCCGGCGAGAAAAAAGAGGGTAGAATACCCGACTTATGGGACGGACATACCGCCGGGAGAATCGCGAAGATCGTACTCGATAAAACACATAAGTCATAAAGGAACAATGAACTATGAGTGATGAGCTTGGTGGAACGTAAAATTCTTATCCTCCTTAAATTATTTCAGAAAATAATTTTTACCTTTGAATTGAATAATGACAAAGTTAAACATGGCAACGATGGAAAAGAAAGTGAACATGACCAACACAAAAAGTGAGATTCTAAAGGCGTATAATCAGCTGCTGGAAAAACTGAAAAATCAACCGGAAGATGCCAAAACCGTTCAACAGCGTACCAAAAAAGAAGAAACCATAAAACGGGTATCGGGACTGTCGGTGGAGACCCTCTCGAAAAACATTGGTACCCTGAAAATGAACCTTGCTGACTCCCTCAACAAGCTGGAGGAACAGATCATTGCGGCATTTAAGGAATTTGAAGGGATCCGGGAAGCCGTAAAAGTCGAAAAAGAAAATCTGGAACAGTTGTATCAGATCACCGCCGAAGCCCATTCCCTGGCTGCACTTATCGCTGCACAGAAAAAGCAAAAAGAAGACTTTGAAGAAGAAACGGAACAAAAAAAGAGAGAATGGAAAGCCGAAGAAGAACAGAAAAACCGTGATCGGAAAAGAGAAGAGGAAGAATACAAATACAACCTGAAGATCAATCGGAAAAAAGAACAAGACCAGTATGATGAGAAAAGACTGAAACTGGAAAAAGATCTAACCGAAAAGAAACTGGCTTTCGAAAAAGAAATGAGTGAACGTGAAGAGGCTGTAAAACAAGCCGAGGCAGAGCTGGAAGAATTACGAAAGAAAGCGGAAGAGTTCCCGAAAATCCTCGAAACAGAGATCAAAAAGGTAAGGGAAGAAACGGAGAAAGCCTTGAAGCAACAGTTTGATTTTGAAAAACAACTGACAGATAATAAGACAAAAGGGGATCTGCAACTGAGAGACCAGACCATTGAAACACTCAAAGCCAAAATCAAGGATCAGGAAGCACTAATCAAACAACTTACTGATAAAGTCAACACCTCCGAAACCAGTGTCAA
>JAGGWN010000059.1 GCA_021157415.1 Bacteroidales bacterium
ACGGATGCTCCTGCAGATACTTCAAGGGCAGGTGTCAGGGCCGTCACATCAGTGCCGTAAGGCATCACAACAGCTACCGTATGGTTGACTTCATCCAGAACAGCATCACTCATCTGATTAGGGATGGAGAACGCCCGTATCGCTGCATCTGTACTTAGGGCGGCAGCAATGGTTACCGTAACAGTCCAGTCGCGTGTTGTCAAGCCGTCTTCAGCTGTTACGGTGAACGTCACCGGGTTGGTGAAGTCGAGGGTGTCGCCGTTGATGACTGCGCTGCCGTCATCGGCAACAGTCACAACCGGCACAAGAGAGTCGACCATGTGGCCGGCGCTGTAGATCACCTCTATGCTGACAGTAGCAGCAGCTGAATCGATGGTAGCAGTGGTGCTTACCAGGTTGCCCACAGTGTCTCGCAGCTCAAAAGCGGTGATGGTCGTGTTGTCGCTGGCATTTGGGGTAGGATAACCCAGGTTGTCCACGAAATCTTGTGGCATAACAATCCATTCCGAGTTTTCGGCATCGGTGCCGGCAGAAGCATTCCATCCGATACGGATGTTTCCCGTTTCAACATTATTCTTACGTATCAGGGTATGGTTTTGGGTGGCGGAGGTTACGCCTGCCACATCCCAGCCTGAACCCGGATCAATCCCTTCTTCTCCGATAGCGTCTATCAGGGTAAAATTGGGATATTCGTCCCAGGAGCCGCCTACCAGTTGGACCAAGCCGCGGGCATCGTCCCCATTGAAGTAATTAATGTATGCCCCCCATAGTGTGTCAACGACGGCTGCCGAATCAGCCAGGAGACTAAAGTCAAAATCCGGGTTAACCATCGTATAAACATCTCCGGGGGCCAGCATGCCATGCAACGGAGTTGGGAAGTACCAGTTACTGCCGTTGGATGTAGTCATAATCCCGTATTCGGACAAATCCACGGTTTGATCAGTCGGATTAAAAATCTCCAGGGCTTTATTATTTCCCGATCCTTCCACATACTCGGAGAAATACAACTGTTTGGCAGCCGTAGTGAAACGCCATGTACCGGGATCGGAGATTCCCCCGAAAGCATTGTGCTGGTGATCTTCCACAGCACCGGCATCCATGGTAAAGTAATAGGTTGTCCCTGGATCCAGGGTCATAGGCAAGCTGAAAGCAAGGACATTGTCTTCATTTTGTACGGTAGTCACATAAAATGTTGCTATAACGGTTCCGTCTTCTTTGTGCAGATAAATGTTTCCGGTAAGCGGGGTGACATTTTCAGAGAATGCCAGAACGGCTGTAAAGGAATAAGGTACATCCGTTTTTCCGTTGTCGGGCATCAGCATTTCAATTTCCGGTTTAATGGTATCCAGCAGATATACCGGGTCGGCTGCATCATGCAAAGAAGTGTCAGATGCATCGTAGATAATCAGACGGACCGAGTCGGTATTTGCATCCAACGGGATCGGAAATGGCAAAGAATCCAGGTCGGCCGGGATGGCCATGGGATTATCGTCATCCGGAATCATAAACCAGGAAGAATCAGTATAGTCATACCCTCCGATGTATATGCTGTCGATGTACTCGGCATGCCATTTGAAATAAACAGTGTCGCCAACATAGTATGTTTCGTGATCCTGGGGGGATACCCATTCCAGCACTCTATTATCCAGCAGGCGTACAGAATCAGCCTTGTCATAATAAGAAGTGTCGGCAGCATCCAACAATCTGATCTGGTATGTGCCGACTTCTGCACTATGCGGAATAGTAAAATCATAGGAACCTGAAGATGCGTCCAACGTGATAGGCTGGTCATTATCATCGGTGATGATGAACATCCCATGTAGCGCATATACATAGGCTCCCATATATAAACTGTCAATATTCTGGGAGGTCCATTCAAAATGAAGGTCTCCCCCCACATATACCGTGTCATTATCTTCCGGTTTGGTCATGTCCAGTGATCGTGGAGCAGTAGTAGTGACGTCCAGCTTAACGGGGTCTGTTTGAATATTCGGAGGGGTCACGTTATCTTGTGCTACCAGCCAAATGTCATAGTCTGTTTCAGGGGTGGCTCCCCCGAGTAACATGTAATAATCCTTGTTGGCTTCGGTAACAACGACAGAGTCGTACACGAGGACATGAACGGTATCATAATCTGCCCCTGCTTTTACCTGTTGTGAAGTGGGGGGGGTAGCGTCGTTGAATAACACAACCGCATAAACGGTACCCGGCTCGTCCAAGTTAACGATAATGGTTCCTCTGTCATCCCTGGGAATGGCTTTGGGATAGCCAGTAGTCCAGATAGGAGGTTGTGTGTCTCCGCCAGATGGAATAAGGGTTTGATTATTGTTGATATTTCCAAAAGTACTAATTGAAGGAGATTGCCAGATGAATTCTGCATAGGTGCTACCCGAACCCGATAATTGTAAAGACTGGGTACTGGTAGTATTATCGTCTTCAGACACACCGATATCTGTGCTAGTAACACCATTAGCCGGACCGTTTGTTGCGGTAAAAGATCCTTCATAGCTTAAAAATTGTCCGGGAATAAGTGAACCCTGGTATGATAAGCAAAGACCATCAGGTGCTCCGTTCTGGATTCCACTATAATAATAATAATAGAATGTGAATCCATTCACAGAGCTTCCCAAAGTGCATTGATTCAAGGTTACATTTCCATAAGACGCTCCTCCGTTTCCATTATAAAGGGTTACGGTAAAATCACTAAGGGTGTAAGAATTTACATTTTCAATGACAACTTCAAATCCCTCACCTGAATCTGTGCCGTTATTGTCGTAATGTATTTCATTAATCCACGCATTGGGCTGACCCTGTAAGGGGAACAAGCCCATAGCAATAAAGAGAAAAAGGAGTAGAATTTTTTTCATAATCAAACAGTTTTAATGGTTAGTAAAATGAATTCTGAAATTTAAGGACCTTAAAAATAATAATTTCTTTTGTAAAATGTGCCGGTTCACAGGGAATAATTATCCACAATGTGTAATTATTTTTGTAAAAGAAAAGTTTTTGTTGACAAATGTTTGTGGCTGATCTTTAAAAATGACAGGAATCATTCCGGAGAATAGAGAAGTTCATTAATATTGCGCCTGAAAATAATGGAAATGATATGATTCAAACAATATTCAATCACCGTTCTATCCGGAAATACAAAACAGATCCAATCCCGGATGATATTCTGAAACAAATACTGGCTGCCGGCACCCGTGCATCCACCACAGGAAATATGCAGGTTTATAGCATTGTAATAACAAAAGATAAGGATTTGAAAAAACAATTGTGGGAAGCTCATTTCAAGCAGGATATGGTATGGCAGGCGCCGGTTGTGCTTACATTTTGTGCCGATTTCAACCGTTTTACCCAATGGTGTAAATGGCGCAAGGCGAATCCAGGGTACCGGAATTTTCTTTCTTTCTTTACAGGGGCCATAGATGCTTTGCTGGCAGCCCAGAATGTGGCACTGGCTGCCGAAGAGCACGACCTGGGCATTTGTTATCTGGGGACGACCACCTATATGGCTGAAAAGATCGTTGATGTTCTTAAACTGCCGGAACTGGTGGTGCCTGTGACGACCCTGGTGGTGGGGTACCCTGATGAAGACCCACCCCTCACCGACCGGCTGCCGCTCGAAGGAGTCATCCATCAGGAAACTTACCGTGATTACAACCGGGAAGATATCGACCGCATCTATGCTGAGAAAGAGGGGCTGGAAGCGACAAAAAAACTGCTGGAGATCAACAGCAAGGAGACTCTGGCCCAGATCTTTACCGACAACCGTTATACGAAAAAGGACAATGTCTTTTTCTCAAAGGAGTTTCTGAAGGTGATCGAACGGCAAGGATTCAGGAAGGACGAATAAATAAGGAATAACGGATAATGGATAATTTCTTATCCTTTTATCTCAAACTCTATCTCCAGCTTATCCGCCAGTTCTTTCACCTCTTTCTGTATAACCGGCAGGATGTAAATACCTTCACGGGCGATGCGTTCTTCGGCTTCACGTTCGATATCGCCGGGGATAAGCACTTTCTTTCCCGGGGCGGGTTTGGCATTCCGGAAGATCTCTATCCAGCGGTCCATACGGGATTTAAATGCTGAAGCTTCCATGAAGGCATCGATACGCCAGGCGCCGAAAAAATGTCCCATCCCTTTCCCAACCTGTTCTTCCGGCAGGGGCAGGTAGGCCAGGTTGGGGGGTACGAACGGTCCGAAGTTGGCCCCCGAGAGCACACCGCTGAGGATGTCGACGATGGCGCCCAGGGCGTATCCTTTGTGGCTGCCGTGGGCCAGGTCGCCTCCCAGCGGCACCATGGCGCCGCCTTGCTTCAGGATATCGGGATCATCTGATGGGTTGCCCTCCTTGTCCTGTACATAACCGTATGGTACTTTTTCTCCTTTTTTTGCCGCCACGGCCAGCTTACCGCGGGCGATGGGGGTTGTGCTGAAATCCCCCACGAAAGGAGGCTCCTTGCCTGCCGGTACGGCCACAGCGATGGGGTTGGTGCCCAGCAGGCGATCGACGGAGTTGGCCGGTGCTACCAGCGGATTGCCGTTGGTCATGGCCAGACCGATCATATCGTTCTCTACAGCCATCAGAGCATAGTAACTGCCGATGCCGAAATGGTTGGAGTTGCGTACGGCCACCCAGCCGCTGCCGCTGTTCTTTGCTTTCTCCATGGCCACCTGCATGGCTCGCGTGGCGACAAGCATGCCCACGCCGTTGTCACCGTCCACGACAGCCGTGCCGGGAGTCTCATGGACAACCTTTATGTCGGGGTGCACGTTGAGGCGACCTGCTTCCCACAGCTGGTAATGGTCTTTCAGCCGGATCATGCCGTGGGAAGAGAGATTACGCAATTCAGCACGCACAAAGGCGTCGGCGATGGCTTGGGCATCACCGGTGGGGCAACCCAGTTTTTCAAAAAAACGGGTAATGAAGGTCCTGAGGTACTCAGGAGCATAAGGCTTATTTTTCATGTATGATCGTTTTATATTTCAGGTTGTTTTTATTTGATGTGTTTCTCCCGACTCCCCACTCCCGACTCCCCACTCATCACTCACCACTATTTCTCCCTGTGCATATAGTATGCGTTGGCCTGGGCCTTGGGGGTGACGATGATCTCGTTGATGTTGACATGATCGGGACGGTTCAGGATAAACAGGATCACTTCGGCGATGTCTTCACCGTGCAGGGGTTCTATGCCTTGATAGACGTTTTTGGCTTTTTTCTCATCTCCTTTGAATCGTACCAGTGAGAACTCGGTTTCGGTAAATCCGGGATTGACCGAGGTGACTTTAACGCCATGATCCACCAGTTCCAGGCGCATGGCTTTGTTGAGGGCATCGACGGCAAACTTGGTGGCACAATATACGTTTCCGTTCATATACACTTCTTTGCCGGCGGTAGACGAGATGTTGATGACATGTCCTTTTCTGCGTTCTACCATACCTGGGAGGATTTTCCGTGAGACATAGAGCAACCCTTTCACATTGGTGTCTATCATCTGTTCCCAGTCGTCGAGGTCGCCCTCATGAAGAGGTCCCAGACCGGCTGCCAGACCGGCATTGTTTATCAGCACGTCGATATCTTTCCATTCATCGGGTAAAGCATCAAGGGCTTGTTCCACCTCGTCACGGTGGCGTACATCAAAATTCAGGGTAAAAACTTTCGCAGTGGTATTTTCTTCCAGGTCTTTTTTAAGGTTATTAAGCCGTCCTTTCCGACGGCCGGTGATAATGAGGTCATAGCCATTTTTTGCCAGCAGGCGGGCCGTGGCTGCACCGATACCTGCTGTGGCTCCTGTGATAAGTGTTGTTTTTGCCATGATTTGTGGTTTTTTGGGCAAATTTAGAAAAAATAAGCAGTTGCATCAGTCAGGGTGTGGTTTTTATTTATCTTTGTTGCTATGAACAATTATCTGATTTGTCATGCCATTACCTGAAGTTACCCTTGATACCGCCAGAAGCCTGGGATTAGAAGACCGGGAATTTGAAATGATCAAAGAAATTCTGGAACGCACACCGAATTTTACGGAATTGAGTATCTTTTCCGTGATGTGGTCGGAGCATGCATCTTATAAGAATTCCGTAAAATTATTGAAGACCCTTCCCCGTGACGGGGAGCATATACTGGTTGGTGCCGGCGAGGAAAACGCCGGCTTGGTTGATGTCGGTAACGGACTGGCATGTGCTTTCAAGATAGAGTCCCACAATCACCCTTGTGCCATAGAGCCTTATCAGGGAGCAGCCACCGGGGTGGGGGGTATAAACAGGGATATCTTTACCATGGGTGCCCGTCCCATCGCTCAATTGAATTCACTCCGTTTCGGAAATATTGAACATGACCGGACCCAATGGCTTATGAAAGGAGTGGTAAAAGGGATTGGTGATTACGGAAACTCTTTTGGGGTGCCTGTAGTCGGTGGAGAAGTGTATTTTGATAAAAGTTACAATACCAATCCATTAGTCAATGCCATGTCGGTGGGGGTCATGAAACACGAGGATGTAATCTCGGCCATTGCCAAAGGCGCAGGCAATCCTGTTTATATCGTAGGATCTTCCACAGGAAAGGACGGGATCCACGGGGCTACGTTTGCCTCGGCGGATATTACGGAGGACTCGGCCAATGATATTCCTTCCATACAGGTAGGTGATCCGTTTATGGAAAAGCTATTGCTGGAAGCTTCTCTGGAACTTCATAAAACCGGGGCGGTCGTGGGGATGCAGGATATGGGTGCTGCCGGCATTATCTGCTCCACTTCGGAAATGGCTGCCAAAGGAAACAGCGGGATGCGCATAGACCTTGATAAAGTGCCTTTGCGGCAGGAAAATATGGAAGGATGGGAGATCCTTCTCAGTGAGTCGCAGGAAAGGATGCTGGTAGTTGTGGAGAAAGGCCGGGAAAAAGAGGTGGAAGCCGTCTTTGACAAATGGGATCTGAACTGCAAAATTATCGGGGAGGTTATTGATGAAGACCGGCTTTATTTTTACCGGCACGATGAACTGGTAGCTGACGTGCCGGCGTCGGTGCTGGTATTGGGAGGAGGGGCTCCTCAGTATGACCGGGAAACGCGTGAACCGGCTTATTATAAGGAATATCAGAAATTTTCCATCGAAAAGGTACCGGAACCGGAAGACCTGAAAGAGGTGATGCTTACCCTGATCAGCAATCCTGATATTGCGAGTAAGCACTGGGTTTATGAACAGTACGATACCATGGTGGGAGTACGGAACATGAGTACCAATATGCCTTCGGATGCCGGCCTGGTGGATTTACGCGGTACACGAAGTGCACTGGCCCTGACCGTAGATTGTAATTCGCGTTATGTTCAGGCCGACCCTAAAACAGGAGCTCAGATAGCGGTAGCCGAGGCAGCCCGGAACATTGTGTGTTCGGGCGGGAAACCACTGGCCATTACCAACTGTCTGAACTTTGGTAACCCATACAATCCCGAAGTATACTGGCAGTTCAAAAATGCTGTGCAGGGTATGGGTGAAGCCTGCCGACGCTTTAACACACCGGTCACTGGCGGGAATGTCAGTTTTTATAATCAGACGTCTATCAATCATAAGGTAGAGCCGGTATTTCCTACTCCGGTGATTGGCATGTTGGGTGTGTTACGTGAAAAAAATGCCCAAATGACCATCCCGTTCAAAAACAAAGGGAATATGATCTATCTGGTGGGGAAATCAGTGAATGATATTGCTTCGTCAGAATATCTGGTATCCTATCACGGCATAGAAAAATCCCCCCCTCCTTATTTTAACATAGATGAAGAACTTAAAGTGCAGCAGGCGGTTCGTGATCTGATCCAATACAGTCTGGTACGCTCAGCCCATGATGTCTCGGAAGGAGGCCTTTTCATCGCCTTGGTGGAGTCTGGAATGTATCGGGGACTGGGATTTGATATTACTACGGATGCTGAAATCAGAACAGATGCTTTCCTTTTCGGGGAGGCTCAGGGAAGAGTGGTGGTATCGGTATCGGAAACCCGGGAAACGGAGTTTATTGATTTTATGGTCAGGCAGGATATTCCTTTTTTTGCGCTGGGGCATGTGACGAAAGGAGAAATACGGATAGATGATATTTCCTACGGTTTTATTTGCGATATGAAAAAGGAGTATGATTCCGTGCTTGAAAGATATCTCGAACAAGACTGATATATAGCTACGTGGACGATCATACCCGGGAAATTCTTGAGAATAAAGGCAGACATGTCAGAAATATGTTTGACAGGATTGCTGTCTGGTATGATTTTTTAAACCATTTCCTGTCGTTGGGCATTGACCGGCGGTGGCGAAAAAAACTGATCAGACACCTGAATATCCAGTCCGGCGATCATGTGCTGGATATGGCCACCGGTACAGGCGATCTGGCCATCACTCTTGCAAAAAGCACAGGGTGTCGTGTGACCGGCCTGGATGTGTCGGAAAAAATGATGGACATAGCAGAAAAAAAAACCAGGAAAAAAGGACTGCAGGGAAAAATCAATTTTCATACCGGGGCGGCCGAACAGATTCCATTCGAAACGGAGACCTTTGATGCGGCTGTGGTCGCGTTTGGCGTTCGTAATTTTACCAGCCTGGAGCAGGGATTGAAAGAAATGTACAGGGTGCTGAAATCCGGAGGACAGTTGGCTGTGCTGGAATTTGCCCAACCGGTGCGGCAACCCATGAAAGGCCTTTATTCTTTTTATCTTTTTCATGTTCTGCCTCTGGCCGGCCGGATATTTTCCGGTGATAAACAGGCTTATTCATATTTGCCGGCATCTATCCAAGTCTTTCCGCAACGGGAGGCTTTTCTGAATATCCTGCAGGGATGCAGCTTTGAGGAAACACACTACCAACCTTATACCGGAGGGATTGTAGCGGCTTATTACGGAAAAAAACCCGCAAAATAATATTTTTGCTAATTTGCAGTTATGTTTAGTACCAAACAACCGGTAGTTTGAAAAAATTTCTTTTATATATCCTGTTGCTTTCCGTATTCTCTTTACAGGGATGGACCCAGAAAGATAAAGTGAGATATTATCAGGAGGTGGATAAGAAATTGGTTCATTTTGGGTTTACGATAGGGGTGAATACGATGGACTTCATGACTTTTCATGCCAACCCGCCTCAGAACACAGATTCTTTATATGCCAACGTGAACCATCTCCTGCCCGGATTCAATGTAGGAATTGTTTCCAGCCTCAGGCTGGCAAAATATCTGGATATGAGATTTCTTCCCGGGCTCAGTTTCGGGCAGCGGGATCTTTATTATTACAACTTCAGCCAGGGAACGATCTATGCCAGACAAAAAATAGAATCGGCGTTTCTGGAGTTTCCGCTTATTTTTAAGTACAAGGCCAAACGAATAAACAATTTCAGACCTTTTGTGGTTGCTGGCCTGAATTACAGGCTGGATATGGCTGCCCGGCGTAAATACAATCCTGATAAGGGAAAGTTTATCCGGCTGCAGCAATCCGATCTGTATCACGAAGAAGGTTTCGGGATAGACTTTTATCTACCCTATTTTAAGTTTACAGCTGAGTTGAAGGTTTCCACCGGATTCCGGAATATTCTGGTAACAGACCCCTCACTGGAACATCCGGAGTATGTTACGGCACTGGAGCGTCTGCGCTCGCAGATATGGATCCTTTCGTTTCACTTCGAGTAAAACCAGGTATTCTCTCATCAATCCTGCAGATTTCCGCAAAGTAGATGTGCCCGGTTCGGGGACCGCTATTTCTCTTCATGCAACACGGAATTGCATTGTCATTGCCCCGCTCTCTCCTTTATTCTTTCCTTGCCTGTCTCCTAAATTCCGCACAAACGATAGCGGTAGCTGCGGAAAGGTTTAATGAATTCAGGGAAGTACTGCCCGGTGGAAACGAGGGAACGGTGATTTTTTCATCGATCAAACCGGCAAGGGATTGGGATATTCCTCTCGACTCATTGCCGAAAACGACCAATCCGCAATCTGTCAGGGTCTTTTCAAAAACCGGGAATCCTTCCAGGAAGGTTCCGTAAACAGGAATGCCCTGATTCCGGCTGTTTCTGATAAGTTTATTCAGGGCGGTATAATACACCCGTGTATGTATGACAGATCCCATGCTTGCCTGCACGACTTTCGGGTTGAAGGCATCCACACTCCCTTCTGAGCAGAAGATTGTCCCTATACTGAACCAGTCGGCGATGCGCATGATCGTGCCCAGGTTGCCGGGATCCTGTATGTTATCCAGTGCCAATGACAGACCTGCAGGATCAGGGCTCGCAGGTGGTTTGTATTCCGGAAGTTTTATCAGTGCCAAAACATTGTGCGGGGTTTTCAGAAAAGAGACCTTTTTGAGTTCCTCATAACTTATTTCATGAAGCTCTCCGGCATGCTTCCGCTCTTCAGGACTAAGCTTGCCGATCCACTCTTTTTTGGCAAAAAGATATTCAATCTTCCACTCTCCGGCCCGCATAAAATCAAGAACAATCTTATCTCCCTCGGCAATAAATAACCCGTATTGCAGACGGTATTTTCTCGTTCCGAGCAATCGAATCATTTTTATCTTATTTTTGCTAATCATAATGTTGCTTTTTTAAATCCGTTGACTAATTGGTACAAGATGGTTCGTTTTATGATATTTATTCTTTTGCTTCTGCCTTGAAAAGAGAAATTAAAAATAGAAAAAATTTACCGGTATGGATATTTGCCCTGGCGGCAAGTGTCATTACCTCCTGCTCGACGACGAAATATGTGCCGGAGGGAAAGTATCTTTTAAAAAAAAATAAAGTTGAATTACATAAGGAGGATAAGGCGGGAAAGTTGAGTAAAAGTGAGATACAGGGATATCTGCGCCAACAACCAAACCGTCCATTTCTGGGGATCAAAGCCGGTTTGATCTTATATGATCTTTCCAATCCGGATAAAAACAATAAAATAAACAACTGGCTTCGCAAGAAGGGAGAGCTTCCCGTGATCCTTGATACCCTCGAAGTTGAGAAATCGACACAGCAGATTAAGTCATTTGTTGATTCGCGGGGATATTTTCAGTCGCTGGTAGATGATTCCGTTAAATACCAGGAAAACAGAAAAGCCATTGTGTATTACAGGATATGGACGCGCCAGGCTTACCGGATCAGAAAGGTGTCCTATGAAGTGCTGGACTCATCCATGAGAGCATTGATCTTGCGTGATACCCTGCGGGCTATGATCCGACCCGGATTGGTTTTTAATGTGGAGGATCTGCAGAAAGAGCGGGACAGGATCGAGAACCTGTGTCGCGATTCAGGGTATTATGCTTTTACAAAAGACTATGTTTCCTTTACGGTGGACACGACCGTTGGAAATCATCAGATAGATGTTACGGTGGTTGTCCGTAAAGCTGTTTACCGGAATGAATTGATGGAGACGCAGGAGATGTCTCATCCCAAGTATAAGATAAGAAACGTATATTTCTTTGTGGATTTTGATCCTCAGAAAGCCATTGAAAACCGGAAAGCATATTATTCCGGGCTGGATACTGCCTCTGTGAAAGGCTTTTATTTTATATCCAAAAAAGATTCCGGGTATCTTAAGAAGAAGGTGATTTTACAGGCAAATTACATTTTTCCCAACACACTTTTTAACCTGGCAGATGTGAATCTTACCAGAAAACACCTTTCCGGACTGAATGTATTCAAATTTGTGAATATTTATTTTACAGAGGTGCCGCAACCCTCCATGAGCAAAGGACTCCGTGTGATAGATTGCCATGTACAGCTGTCCCCTGTGACACAACAGTCTTATACCGTTGAGATTGAAGGGACCAACTCATCCGGGAATCTGGGAGGCGCGCTTAGTTTCAATTATCAACACAGGAACCTTTTTCGCGGAGCGGAAAATTTCAATATACGGGTCAAACAATCCATTGAAGCTTTGGCACAGGAGGAGAGAGGGGTGAAACAGATCATCGGATCAGATGTGGAGGCTAATCTTGTCTTTGGGAAATTTCTCAGTCCTTTTTTCAACAGTGAAGAGTTTGTGAAAAGATTTGCTCCGAAGACAACGGTGACTGCAGCCTTCAATTATCAGCGCCGGCCGGATTATACGCGGACCATCTTTTCAACCCAGTTGATGTATAGCTGGCAGTCATCGCGTTATGTGTCTCACCTGGTTTCCCCTCTCAGTCTGAATGCCGTAAAACTCCCTTACATCAATCCGGCTTTTCTTGAACACCTGGACACCACTACCTACCTGGCCTACAGTTACAGGGATGTGTTTATCTCCTCTATGAATTACAGCTATATCTTCAGCAACGTTAAGTTGAACAAAATGTCCGACCATTTGTTTTTCAGGTTTAATGCCGAGGCTGCCGGAAACCTGTTGTATGCCGGATACAAACTAACAAACAGACCTGTGGATTCTTTGGGTAGTTATAGTATTTTCGGATTACAGTTTGCCCAATATATCAAGGCGGATATTGATATCCGGTATACCAATGTGCTGAATGAATTTGGTTCGGTCACCTACCGGTTTTTTGCCGGGGCGGGATTACCTTATCTGAACTCACGGGCTGTTCCTTTTGAAAGACAGTACTATGCAGGCGGAGCCAATGATATCAGAGCCTGGCATGTGCGATCACTAGGGCCTGGCTCCTATGTGGAAAATAATTCCGGCTTTTATAACCAGACGGCTGATATGAAACTTGAAGCCAACGTTGAATACCGGTTCAAAATGTTTTGGGTACTGGAAGGTGCTTTGTTTCTTGATATGGGTAATATCTGGGCTATCACCCGTGAAGATGACCGGCCCGGAGCTTTGTTTAAATTTAATAAGTTTTTTGACGATATTGCGGTCGGTACCGGTCTGGGAGCCCGTTTCGATTTCGATTTTTTTATTTTCCGGGTTGATCTGGGCATAAAAATGAGAGATCCTGGCATGCCCGGCGTAAGCAAGTGGATCCTGATGAACAGATCCCTTGATTTTAACAGGGATCTGGTATTGCAGGTCGGTATAGGATATCCATTCTGATAAATCTAAACATAGCTCAGCTTGAGCATATTTGTTTTTCCCCGTAAGTTGATGGGCGTACTGCCCACATGAACGACTACGTCCTCATCATGCAGGTACTTGTGTTCTTTGAGGAACAGCATGGACTGCCTGATGGCATCTTCTATTTTTTCCACCTGTTTCATATAGAAAGGGAAAACGCCGTATATCATAGATAGCTTGTTCAGCAAATGTTTATTGTTGGTAAAGGCGAAGATGGGTTTGTCGGGCCGGTGACTGGCGATATGCAAAGCGGTGGAACCGGAATGTGTAAAAGTAATAATGGCAGCAGCATGGGTCTGTTCCGCCATCTTACAAGCCTGATAACACACCGACTCGGGAAGATATGTCAGAGAGAATTCCACAGGAGGATGTTCTTTTAGATAATGAAACCCGTGTTTTTCAGTGAAAGATATGATACTCTGCATGTTTTGCACAACTTCTACAGGGTATTTCCCCACGGAGGTCTCTCCGCTAAGCATCAGACAATCTCCGCCATCCAGCACGGCATTTGCCACATCGGTAGCTTCGGCCCGCGTGGGTCTGAAATTGTCGATCATGCTTTCCATCATCTGGGTGGCAATGATGACCGGCCTGGCATGCTCGATACATTTTTGGATAATCTCTTTCTGTATAATGGGCACATGGCTGAAAGAAACTTCTACGCCCAGATCCCCCCGGGCAATCATAATTCCTTTGGATAAGTCGATGATCTGATCTATCTCCCTGAGAGCCTCCGGTTTTTCAATTTTGGCGATGATCCAGGGCTCCACCTTTCCTTTTTGTTTTTTTAACAGATCGTGCAGGTCCAGGATATCCGTGGCTTTTCTTACGAAGGAAAGAGCGATCCAATCTACTTCATGCTCCAGAATAAAACGGGCGTCTTCCAGGTCTTTTTCCGTAAGACTGGGCAGGCTTATTTTGGTATCCGGCAGGTTGACGCCCTTGTGTGAAGAGAGAGGCCCGCCATGAATAATACGGGCTATGACCGTATCCTTATGGTTCGTTTCCATGACTTCCAGCTTGATTTTGCCATCATCCACAAGTACAGTATCTCCCGGCGTCACATCTTCAGCAAATTCAGGATAACTTAAATAAACCCGTTTTTCATTCCCCAGGCATTCGGTATTTGTGATCTCTATAGTCTCTCCGTCTTTTAGTTCCACAAAGTTGTTTTTTATCTCGCCGATTCTCAGCTTGGGTCCCTGCAAATCTGCCAGAATACCAACCGGAATATTCAGCTCCTTTCTCAATTTCTTGATAGTTTGTATAGACTTTTCCTTTTGTTCGTAAGTGCCGTGAGAAAAATTCAACCTGAAAACATTTACGCCTTCCAATATCATCTTTTTCATAATCTCCGGGTCTTCACTGGCTGGCCCCAGGGTAGCAATGATCTTGTTCTTATTCAGTAGGTTCTGGTGATTCATTTACAGGATGTTTATATGAAGGATAAAACCTTAAAGATAAAAGATAAAAGACAAAGCGCAAAAGATAATGTTGCTTAAAATTTTCTTTGGTTATGCAATGAATGAACCAAAAATCAGGAACCCTCAACCATTATCTTTTTTCCTGTTTGGATAAATAATTGTTTTTTACCAATTTTCCGCCGCAAAAATTCATTCGATATGCAAACGAAGCAGAGAGACAGTTTTGGAAGTCGTTTCGGAGTGATTGCTGCAGCTGCAGGGTCGGCCATTGGTCTTGGGAACATTTGGAGATTTCCATATGTTCTGGGAGAGAATGGCGGAGGCATATTCTTATTGATCTATTTGGTGCTTGTAGCTATGGTGGGTATCCCGGTGATGTTGTCAGAGTTTACCATTGGCAGGCGTGCGCGCCGGAATCCATACGGGGCCTTTCGTATTCTTGCTCCCGGCAAACCCTGGTACCTGGTCGGTCTTGTAGGGATCATGGCTGCTTTTATGATTCTGGCTTTTTATACGGTGGTAGCCGGTTGGACCCTGGAATATCTTTACCAGGCAGTCATCAATGGTTTCTCCGGGAAATCGCCGGAGACCATCAACAATATGTTCGATGCCTTTCGCGCCAGCACTTTCCGTCCTATCCTGTGGTTTCTGATCTTTATGTTTATGACCGCCTGGATTGTGGTCTCAGGCATCCGGAAAGGAATAGAGAAATACACCAAAATACTGATGCCTTTTTTGTTTCTTCTGATCATTGTGTTGGATATTCGTGCTATTACACTTCCCGGGGCAGGAGAGGGTCTGAAATTTCTGTTCAAACCCGATTTTTCAAAAATCTCCGCCGAGACCATCCTGGAAGCCCTCGGTCAGGGTTTTTTCTCGCTGAGCATTGGCATGGGGACCCTGATCACCTATGGGTCTTATATAAATAAAAAAGAGAAACTAGGGCATGCCGCCCTGAATGTGACCCTGGCCGATACACTGATTGCCATTTTGGCCGGAATTGCTATTTTTCCGGCTGTCTTTGCTTTCGGAATCGAACCAAATGAAGGTACCGGCCTGGTATTCAAAACGCTGCCTTTGATATTCCAGGAGATGGCCGGCGGCTATTTCTTCTCCATCTTATTTTTCCTTTTACTGGCCATTGCTGCGTTGACTTCCACCATTTCCGTTTTGGAAGTGATTGTGGCCTTTTTTTCCGAAGAGCTGAAGATCTCAAGAAAAGCTGCTACCATCCTGGCAGCCCTGACGGTTGGTATGCTGGGTATAATGGCTGCCGGGTCATGGGGGTGGTTCTCGGGAGTACAGGTCATGAAACAAAACTTCTTTGGCATTTTTGATTTTACCACTGCAAACATTCTTTTGCCTGTAGGCGGTTTCTTTATCGTCATATTTGTCGGCTGGTTTATGGGTACACATAATGTGAAGGATGAACTGAGCAACGGGGGAGATATCAGAATAGCTTACCTGCCTGTATTTATTTTTTTGGTTCGCTATGTTGCTCCTCTTGCAATAGCCTTGGTATTTATGAATGGTTTGGGTTGGATATAGAGCATCTTAACGGGTTTTTTACGGTTCTATATAATATATATAAGGTATAATAAACTTAGTTTTCTATTTGTTTTGAAAGAACTTTTTCGTTTCACGAAGGGTGAAAGGATTGCTTCTCTCATTCTGCTGGTTCTTACCGTGTTGGGGACGGGTTTGTTATTTTGGGTCAGGCGGGACAGGGTGGCCTGTCCCGGGGAATTTCGCGAATTTGATTCCCTGGTTCATTCGGTTGTTCCTGAAAAAAATATCCTCCGTGGAAAACCGGATACTTTTGAGAGAAAGGCTCGTCCGGTTAGTATGCACGAAGAGGGAATGTCCCTTTCCACGCATGATCCCAATAAAATGACGGAAAAAGACTGGCAGCAACTGGGACTGTCGCGGCATCTGATTACCACAATATTCCATTATCGGGAAGCCGGAGGAATGTTCAGAAAGAAAGAAGACCTGAAAAAGATTTATGGATTGAGTGATTCATGCTATAACGGTATTGCCGGATTTTTAGAGGTCCCGCCGCCCGGGGAAAGAGTTTCAGCAAAAAAGGAAGGAGCAGATGCCCCATCGGAGCATCAGCAAAAGTCTCATACCGAAACCATTCAGGGGAAAATCAAGATTGTTCCTTCCCGGGAAATACTTGAGATCAATCGGGCGGATTCTGCGGATTTTTGTGGTTTTGACGGTGTGTCTCCAGTACTGGCAAGGCGGATCATCCGGTATAGGACGTTGTTGGGAGGATATGCGAAAAAGGAACAGTTGTTGGAAGTGTACGGGCTGAATAAACAAATATACCGGAACATGAAAGGGCGGATTACGGTGAACCAGGCAGAGATTAGAAAAATTGATGTGAACAGTTGTCAGGAAGAAACCTTGATACGACATCCCTATCTTTCTCCCTATGAAGCAAAGGCAATCCTGTTTTACCGTAAGAAATACAAGCATATTGATTCTTTGGATGTTTTGCTGAAGAAAAAAGTAATTCAGGAAAAAACATTCCAAAGGATCTTGCCTTATCTGACAGTAAGGAATCATTAATTCTCATGATGTTTATGCAGGGAAAGGGCTCACGTTATCCCTCACAAAAAAGGAACCTTGCAAACCAACGTAAGTGGAAAAGGATTTTAAGTATTTTTATCGAAAAACAGTTGTTTGTCAGGATAAAAATATGTATTTTTAATACCAATTCATAAATAAATTTTGATATGAAAAAACCAATTTTTAACTTTGCGGCTCATTTAAAAAAAAGGTTATGATCATAATACCAGTAAAAGAAGGTGAAAACATCGAAAGAGCTTTGAAAAAGTACAAGCGAAAATTTGAGAAAACCGGCATCATGCGTGAGCTGAGAGAGCGCCAAGCTTATGTCAAACCTTCCGTACAACGCCGTGAAATTAAAAAACATGCTGAATATATTCAAAAATTACAGCAGACCAATGCATAAGGAAAATTTGTAACTGTGCGGGACGGTTTCTTTGTCAGAATCTTAAAATTCAACTCCCGGTCCCGTAGCACATGCAACTTATTAACAAATACATAGATTATTTAAGTTATCAGAAACGATATTCTGAGCACACGGTACGTTCTTACCGTACCGATCTGGAACAATTCATTGATTTTGTCAGAACCAGGGAAGGTTTCAGAGAGTGGAAGGATTTGGAAGATGTCCATGTGCGGAGTTGGGTAGTGTCGTTGATGGAGCGGGGCAGGTCGGCAAGAACGGTAAACCGGAAACTCTCTTCCGTGAAATCATTTTTCAGGTTTTTGCAGCGGGAAGGAATTGCCAATAATGTGGCAAAAGTGGTCAAGGGACCCAGAACAGGAAAACCTTTGCCGGTTTTTGTGAGAGAAGCCGAAATAAACCGTTTGCTGGATGATTTTGACTTCGGAGAGGATTTTACAGGATTGAGAAATAAGATGATCATTGAAATATTGTATGAAACAGGGATCCGAAGGGCCGAGCTGGAAGGATTGAAAGATAAGGATGTGCGCTTTGACGATCGTATGATCCTGGTGACGGGGAAACGTAAAAAACAACGATTGATCCCTTTAACACATGAACTGGAACAAGACCTTAAGCATTATATGGAAGAGAAACATCGTAATTTTCCTGAAGCGGATTATTTGTTCCTGACCGGAAAGGGAAGACCTCTTTATCCCAGGCTGATATATCGCATCGTTCATCAGTATCTTGGATTGGTTACCACGTTATCGAAAAAAAGTCCGCATGTTCTCCGGCATACTTTTGCAACCCATCTGTTAAACAGAGGGGCGGACTTGAATGCTATCAAGGAAATGCTGGGCCATGCAAATCTTTCGGCTACCCAGATATATGCACACAGTACATTTAAAAGACTTAGAAATATATATAAACAAGCTCATCCGCGAGCATAATAAAAGGAGGGCAAACTATGGATATTCAGATTCATTCGTTGAAGTTTAATGCAGACAAGAAACTGCTGGATTTTATTCAGGCCAAGATGCAAAAACTTGCACAGTTGAATGAGAGTATGATCAGAGCTGAAGTTTTTCTGCGTTTGGACAAGTCGAATGTTCAGGCAAATAAGATTACAGAGATAAAAGTCGAAATGCCACGGACATCTCTCTTTGCTAAAAAACAATGTAAGAGTTTTGAAGAAGCTACCGATCAGGCAATAGATGCATTGAAAAAGCAAATTACCAGGCAAAAAGAAAAAATAAGAAAAGTTTAATCAGGCGTAAAAAAAAATTGTGGTATTATTTTTGTGATATCCATTGTTTTTTTCTACATTTGCAATCCGATTTTTGGGGGTGTCCTGATTATCAGAGTTCTTTGATAGGCCGATGTAGCTCAGTTGGTCAGAGCAGCTGATTTGTAATCAGCAGGTCGTGGGTTCGAATCCCTCCATCGGCTCCTTGATGTGGAGAAAAAATCGGGGAGATACCAAAGCGGTCAACTGGGGCAGACTGTAAATCTGCTGGCGAATGCCTTCGTAGGTTCGAATCCTGCTCTCCCCACAGATTGAGTGATGAGTGATGAGTGATGGTTCTTTTAAGTAGTGAATAGACTAAGTTTTGCGGGAGTAGCTCAGTTGGTAGAGCATCAGCCTTCCAAGCTGAGGGTCGCGGATTCGAGTTCCGTCTCCCGCTCTATTGAAGCCGATGTAGCTCAGGTGGTAGAGCGCATCCTTGGTAAGGATGAGGTCACGGGTTCAATTCCCGTCATTGGCTCAAAGATTTTATTTATTTATATATATAAGAAGAGTATTAAACAACAAGAAGAATAGATTTATTGAACAATTAATTTTTTAAATTATGGCTAAAGAAAAATTCGAACGGACGAAACCTCATGTTAATATTGGAACTATCGGTCACGTTGACCACGGAAAAACCACATTAACATCAGCCATTACCATGGTTCTGGCCGAAAAGGGACTGGCACAGGTTAAGGATTTTGATTCCATTGACAATGCCCCCGAAGAAAAAGAAAGAGGGATCACCATCAACACCGCTCATGTTGAGTATGAAACCGACAAAAGACACTATGCACATGTTGACTGCCCGGGCCATGCCGACTATGTTAAGAACATGGTTACCGGTGCTGCCCAGATGGACGGTGCTATTCTGGTTGTGGCTGCTACCGACGGGCCCATGCCACAGACCCGCGAGCATATCCTCCTGGCCAGACAGGTAAATGTCCCCAAGATTGTGGTTTTTCTGAATAAAGTTGACCTTGTAGATGACGAAGAGCTGATTGAACTGGTTGAGATGGAAGTGCGCGAACTTCTGGATTTCTATGGTTATGACGGAGACGAGACGCCCGTGATACGCGGTTCTGCTCTGGGAGCTATGCAGGGTGATGAAAAATGGAAAGACAAAGTACGTGAACTGATGGATGCAGTGGATGAATACATCCCGGTGCCTCCGCGTGACGTGGATAAGCCTTTCCTGATGCCTGTTGAAGATATATTCTCTATCACAGGCCGTGGTACTGTAGCTACCGGAAGAATCGAAACAGGGGTGGTGCATACCGGTGATGAAGTGGAAATAATCGGGCTGGGTGCCAACAAACGTAAAACAGTGGTAACCGGTGTTGAAATGTTCCGTAAGATCCTTGACGACGGTGAAGCCGGCGATAACGTAGGTCTTCTGTTGCGCGGCGTTGACAAAAAAGAAATCAAACGGGGAATGGTCCTGGCAAAACCCGGTTCCATTACACCGCATACCAAGTTCAAAGCTGAGGTATATGTGTTGAAAAAAGAAGAAGGGGGCCGTCATACTCCTTTCCACAACAAATACCGTCCCCAGTTCTACCTGAGGACACTGGATGTGACCGGAGAAATTACCCTGCCGGAAGGAACAGAAATGGTCATGCCGGGAGACAACGTAACCATCACGGTGGAACTGATCTATCCTGTAGCCCTGAACCAGGGACTGCGTTTCGCTATCCGCGAAGGAGGCCGTACGGTAGGTGCAGGACAGGTAACTGAAATTATTGAATAATCGGGATAGAACGAAAGGGATCTCTTCACCCTTCCCTTTTGACATTTTGACACGGGTGTAGCTCAGTTGGTAGAGCACTGGTCTCCAAAACCAGGTGTCGGGCGTTCGAGTCGCTCCTCCCGTGCAAATTATTCTGATTATTAAATGGACCTGTCCTTAAAAGGATGACCTCATCCACGAACAGACCGGCCTGTATTAACTAAGGAAAAAAACGGATACGATGAATTTAAAGTCTTTTTTTTCTGAGTCCTACAATGAGCTTGTGCATAAGGTGACATGGCCTACATGGAATGAGCTCCAGAACAGTGCCATTGTTGTGATGGTGGCAGGGGTCATTTTGGCTCTGGTGATCTGGGTCTTTGATATCACTTTTGAGCATCTGATGAACTTTGTTTACGGGCTTTTTTATTAAGCTTTGTTGAATTTGCAATATTATGGCTGAGCAGGAGAAGAAATGGTATGTGTTGCGCGCGATTAGCGGAAAAGAAAAAAAGGTAAAGGAATATATTGAGAGTGAAATTGCCCGCCGTCATTTGGAAGACTATATCTCCCAGGTGTTGATTCCTACCGAAAAAGTGTATCAAATCCGTGCCGGCAAGAAAATCAGCAAGGAACTGAACTTCTTCCCCGGGTATATCCTGGTGGAAGCTGTTCTTGCAGGAGAAGTGGCACATACTCTGGTTAACGTCCCCAATGTGATCGGTTTTCTGGGAGAAGAAAAGGGAGGAAATCCCGTACCCCTCAGGCCGGCCGAAGTGAACCGCATTCTGGGGAAGGTGGATGAGCTGGCCAGCAGTGACGAAGAGATTAATGTGCCTTTTTTCGTCGGAGAGACCGTGAAAGTGATTGACGGACCCTTTAACAGTTTTACCGGAGTGATCGAAGAAGTAAATGAGGAAAAAAAGAAACTGAAGGTCATGGTAAAAATTTTCGGAAGAAAGACTCCTCTCGAACTGAGTTTTATGCAGGTAGAGAAGGAATAATTCATACAATAAATAAGAAATCGGCTTGAGTTATGAAAAAAATAATGCTTCCTGAATAACTGCAAGTTGGTATTGATTGATAACCAAGAATGTTGAAATCCTGAATTATGGCAAAAGAAGTCGCAGGAATTATTAAATTGCAAATCCGTGGAGGTGCGGCCAATCCGTCTCCTCCTGTCGGGCCGGCATTGGGTGCAAAAGGCGTGAATATCATGGACTTTTGCAAACAGTTTAATGCCCGCACACAGGAAATGGCCGGAAAGCTGATCCCGGTTGTGATCACGGTATATAGTGATAAGTCGTTTGATTTTATTACCAAAACACCGCCCGTAGCTGTCCAGTTAAAAGAGATAGCCAAGATCAAATCCGGATCGCCCGAATCCAACCGTCAAAAAGTAGCCAGCATAAGCTGGGATCAGGTACGCACTATTGCCGAGGCAAAAATGCCGGATCTGAACTGTTTTACAGTTGAATCGGCCATGAGAATGGTTGCCGGAACTGCACGGAGTATGGGAATTACCGTCAAAGGTGAGTTCCCGGGAAACTAATAAACAAAAGAGTAAGATGACGAAACTGACAAAAAACAGAAAGAAAGCTCTTGAGAAGTTTGAACCTGGGAAACCATACAAACTCGCCGAGGCAGCTGAACTGGTGAAGGAAATAACCACCACCCGTTTTGATGCATCGGTGGATATTGATGTACGCTTAGGTGTTGACCCAAGAAAGTCGAATCAAATGGTCCGCGGTGTAGTCACCCTGCCCCATGGTACCGGTAAGGAAACCAAAGTCCTGGTGCTCTGTACTCCTGATAAGGAAGAAGAAGCCAAGGCTGCCGGAGCCGATTATGTCGGGTTGGATGAATATATCGACAAAATCAAAGGAGGATGGACTGATGTGGATGTGATCATCACCATGCCTCCCGTGATGGGCAAGGTTGGACAGTTGGGAAGGATCCTCGGACCGCGGGGCCTCATGCCTAACCCGAAAAGTGGTACGGTTACCATGGATATCGGAAAGGCTGTGAAAGAGGTAAAACAAGGTAAAATTGATTTTAAAGTCGATAAATACGGTATTATCCATGCCGCCATCGGAAAAGCATCTTTCGAATCGGAGAAAATCATGGAAAATGCCCAGGAGTTTATCGCTATGATCAATAAACTAAAACCCGCCTCGGCCAAAGGAACCTATATAAAGAGTATCTACCTCTCCAGTACGATGAGTCCCGGAATCAAGGTGGATGCCAAAGCAATTGACTAAACATGCTTAACCAAGATTAAACTATGACTAGGGAAGAAAAAAATGCAATCATTGATCAACTGACCGAACAGATCAATACGTATGGTCATCTGTATATTGCCGATATCTCTACCATGAATGCCGGCGATACCAGTGACCTGCGCAGGAAATGCTTTCAGAAGGAGATCAAACTGATTGTTGTTAAGAATACCCTGTTGAAAAAAGCTCTTGAAAATGCAGAAAAGGATTATTCCCCACTCTTTGAAGTGTTGAAAGACCCTTCATCCATAATGCTCTCCGATACGGCAAACATTCCGGCAAAACTGATTAAGGAATTCCGGAAGAGTCATGAAAAACCGATATTGAAGGCTGCCCTTGTGGAAGAGTCGGTGTACATTGGGGATGAACAACTAGATGCCCTTGCTTCCCTCAAATCTAAGGAAGAATTGATAGGCGATGTCATCATGTTGCTCCAGTCACCGATGAAGAATGTCTTGTCTGCGTTGCAATCAGGCAATAATATTTTAACAGGTGTATTGCAAACATTATCAGAAAAAGAAAATTAAAATTAATAACGATTAAAAATTTGTAACCATGGCTGATTTGAAAAAGCTTGCAGAAGAATTAGTAAACTTGACTGTTAAAGAGGTTAATGAGTTAGCTGATATCCTGAAAGAAGAATACAATATCGAACCTGCTGCCGCAGCAGTAGCTGTCGCCGGTCCTGCCGGTGGCGCTGAAGGCGGTGCTGAAGAAGAAAAAACCAGTTTTGACGTGATCCTGAAAGCTCCCGGTGGAGCTAAATTGCAGGTGGTAAAACTGGTGAAGGAGCTGACAGGCCTGGGCCTGAAAGAAGCCAAAGGTGTGGTTGATTCTGCTCCTGCCCCCGTGAAAGAAGGACTGTCAAAAGAAGAAGCAGAATCTGTCAAAACCCAATTGGAAGAAGCTGGAGCAGAAGTTGAACTTAAATAAACGTGAACAATTCTTCTTGTTTGGGGTTTAGGATCCCGGTGACGGGATCCTAAACCTTTTTGCTATTGTATTACATTAATGTTCTTTTAATATATTTTTTACGATGCCGGTAACCAACCAACAACGTATTAGTTTTTCCACCATCAAGGATCAGCTGAATTATCCGGATTTTTTAGACATCCAACTAAAATCCTTCACCGAATTCTTCAAGGTAGAATCTACCGCCGAAGAACGCAAAAAGGAAAAACTCCACCAGGTTTTTACAGAAAATTTTCCGATAACAGATACCAGGAACAATTTCGTTCTTGAGTTTCTGGATTATGGTGTAGACCCGCCCAGATATACCATTGAAGAGTGTCTGGAACGTGGCCTCACTTTTAGTGTGCCTCTCAAAGCAAAACTGAAACTATATTGTACGGATCCGGATCATGAAGATTTTGAGACGGTTATACAGGATGTTTATTTGGGAACCGTTCCTTATATGACCCAACGGGGTACTTTTGTAATCAATGGGGCAGAACGGGTTGTGGTCTCCCAACTGCATCGGTCACCCGGTGTCTTTTTCGGACAGAGTCTCCATGCCAACGGAACAAAACTTTATTCTGCCCGTGTGATCCCTTTTAAAGGATCCTGGATCGAGTTTGCGACAGATATTAATAATGTCATGTATGCTTACATCGACCGTAAGAAAAAATTACCCGTGACCACCCTCTTGCGGGCCATCGGCTACGAAAGCGATAAAGATATACTGGATATCTTTGACTTATCCGAAGAGGTAAAAGTCACCAAGACCGGCCTGAAAAGAGTGTTGGGACGGAAACTGGCTGCTCGTGTGCTGAAATCATGGGTCGAGGATTTTGTGGATGAAGATACCGGAGAAGTAGTCTCTATCGAAAGAAATGAAGTGGTGATTGACCGGGAAACAGTGCTGGATAACGAACATATTGATCTGATTCTGGATTCTGGAGCCAAAACAATCCTGTTGCATAAGGAAGATCAGAGTATTTCTGATTATGAGATTATTTTCAATACCCTGCAGAAGGACCCTTGTAACTCTGAGAAAGAGGCGGTTTATCATATCTACCGGCAGTTGAGGAATGCCGAACCACCGGATGAGCCCTCTGCACGTGATGTGATCGAGAAATTGTTTTTCTCGGACAAACGATATGATCTCGGCGAAGTGGGTCGCTATAAATTGAATAAAAAACTGAACCGTGATACCTCCATGGACACTAAGGTGCTAACACGCGAGGATATCATTGAGATCATCAAACATCTGATCCGGTTGATCAACTCCAAGACCGATGTGGATGATATTGACCACCTGAGCAACCGACGTGTCCGGACCGTAGGCGAACAATTATATAACCAGTTCGGGGTGGGGCTTGCCCGTATGGCCAGAACCACTCGTGAACGTATGAACGTCAGAGACAATGAGGTGTTCACACCCACCGACCTGATCAACTCCAAGACGCTTTCTTCCGTGATCAACTCTTTCTTCGGAACCAACCAGTTGTCACAGTTTATGGACCAGACCAATCCGCTGGCTGAGATGACTCACAAGAGAAGGTTATCGGCCCTGGGGCCGGGAGGTCTTTCCCGTGAAAGAGCAGGTTTTGAGGTACGTGACGTACACTATACCCACTATGGCAGACTTTGTCCCATTGAAACTCCGGAAGGTCCGAATATCGGACTGATATCTTCCCTTTGTGTGTATGCAAAAATCAACGAACTCGGATTTATTGAGACCCCCTACCGAAGAGTGGAGGTGGGTCGTGTAAATCTGAGCAATAATGAGGTCGTGTACTTGAGTGCCGAAGAGGAGGAAAATAAAGTAATCGCTCAGGCAAATGCGCCTTACGACGAGGAAGGAAAGTTTGTCAATCCACGTGTTAAAGCTCGTTATGAAGGAGATTTTCCGTTTGAGGAAGCTCAAAAAGTGGACCTGATGGATGTGGCTCCTAACCAGATCGCTTCGGTAGCGGCTTCACTGATTCCTTTCCTGGAACATGACGATGCCAACCGGGCACTGATGGGATCAAATATGATGCGTCAGGCCGTGCCCCTGCTTAACCCGGAAGCCCCTCTTGTAGGAACAGGTATAGAAGAAGTGGTGGCACGTGACTCCCGTATGCTTTTTGTCGCCGAAGGCGATGGCGTGGTAGAGTATGTGGATGCCAAAAAAATTGTGGTGAGATATTCTCGTAGCGAAGAGGAAAAATTTATCAGTTTTGATGATGATGTGCGCGAATACCACCTCACCAAATTCAGAAAAACCAACCAGAATACATGTGTTAATATCCGGCCGATCGTTTCCAAAGGACAAAAGGTCGTCAAGGGACAGGTACTGACGGAAGGGTACGGGACCGTGGACGGAGAACTGGCGCTCGGTAGAAACCTGAAAGTGGCTTTTATGCCCTGGAAAGGATATAATTTTGAGGATGCCATTGTGATTTCCGAGAGTGTCGTGCGAAACGATATCTTTACCTCCATACATATTGACGAATATGTCCTGGAAGTCCGGGATACCAAACGGGGATTGGAAGAGCTGACATCCGATATCCCGAATGTAAGCGAAGAAGCTACAAAAAACCTGGATGAAAACGGATTGATCCGTATCGGAGCCCATATCCGGCCCGGCGACATCCTGATCGGGAAAATTACCCCGAAAGGAGAATCCGACCCCAGCCCCGAAGAAAAACTGCTGCGTGCTATTTTTGGGGATAAGGCCGGGGATGTCAAAGATGCTTCCCTGAAAGCCGGTCCTTCCCTGGAAGGGGTTGTGATTGATAAAAAACTGTTCTCCCGCTCTATTAAAGATCGCCATGCCAGGATGGCGGAAAAACCCATCCTGGAAAAGATCGACAAAGAGTTTAACCAGAAAGCGGAAGAGCTGAGATCGAAACTGGTGGATAAACTCTTCTCTTTGGTGAACGGAAAAACATCCCAGGGAGTAAAGGATTTCTATAACCAGGACCTGATTCCCAAAGGAAATAAATTCACGCTGAAACAGCTGCAGGAGATTGAATTTTTGAATGTGAATCCGAACAAGTGGACAACCGATAAGAAGAAGAACGAAATCATCAAGACCCTGTTGAATAACTATCTGATCAAGTACAAGGAAATTGACGGATACTACAAGCGCAAGAAATATAATATCCAGATCGGGGATGAATTGCCTGCAGGTATTATCAAGCTAGCCAAGGTTTACATTGCCAAGAAAAGAAAGGTCAAGGTCGGAGACAAAATGGCCGGACGTCACGGGAACAAAGGGATTGTAGCCCGGATCGTCAGGATGGAAGATATGCCTTTTCTCGAAGACGGAACCCCTGTGGATATTGTGTTGAACCCGCTGGGGGTGCCTTCCCGTATGAACCTGGGCCAGATCTACGAGACCGTTCTGGGATGGGCCGGCGAGAAACTGGGCATGAAATTCTCCACACCGATCTTCGACGGGGCAACCCTGGAGCAGATCACCGAATATACCCGTAAGGCAGGTCTGCCTGATTACGGTGTGACCCATTTGTATGACGGAGGTACGGGAGAACGCTTCGACCAACCTGCTACCGTGGGTGTGATCTATATGCTCAAACTGGGTCACCTTGTGGATGACAAGATGCATGCCCGTTCTATCGGACCGTATTCACTGATCACACAGCAGCCTCTGGGTGGGAAAGCACAGTTCGGAGGCCAGCGTTTCGGGGAAATGGAAGTATGGGCCCTCGAAGCATTCGGTGCAGCCAATATTCTGCAGGAGGTGCTGACTGTGAAGTCAGACGACGTTCAGGGACGTGCCCGCACCTATGAGGCCATCGTGAAAGGGGAAAATATGCCCAAACCGGGAATACCGGAATCCTTGAATGTGTTGCTGCACGAATTGAAAGGTTTGGCGCTGAGTCTTAAACTCGAGTAATAACCACTGACAAATTTTAGTTTACGTAATTTAATTTTATCACATATGCCATTCAGAAAAGATACGAAAGTAAATTCTGATTTTACCAAGGTTACCATTGGCCTTGCATCACCGGAAGAAATTCTTGAACAGTCGCACGGAGAGGTGCTGAAGCCGGAAACCATCAATTACCGGACATACAAACCCGAGCGTGACGGTCTTTTTTGTGAAAGAATCTTCGGCCCCGTTAAGGATTATGAATGCCATTGTGGAAAATACAAGGGAATCCGTTATAAAGGAATCGTTTGTGACCGCTGTGGTGTTGAAGTAACGGAGAAAAAAGTCAGACGGGAACGTATGGGGCACATCAACCTGGTAGTGCCTGTTGCCCATATCTGGTATTTCCGTTCTATGCCCAACAAAATTGGATATCTGCTGGGACTGCCCACTAAAAAGCTCGACTCCATCATTTACTATGAGAGATATGTTGTAATCAACCCCGGCATCAAAGAACAAGACGGGGTCAAGTACATGGATTTTCTTACCGAAGAAGAATATTTGGACATCATGGATTCTCTTCCGAAAGAAAACCAATACCTGGAGGATGATGATCCTCAAAAATTTATTGCCGATATGGGAGGACAGGCTTTGTACAGGCTCCTGTCACGTCTCGACCTGGATGAAATGTCCTATACCCTGCGGCATAAAGCCAATACGGAAACCTCTCAGCAGCGTAAAAACGAAGCTCTTAAGCGATTGCAGGTGGTAGAGGCATTCCGGGCTTCCAAAAATGTGAACCGTCCCGAGTGGATGATTATCAAGGTGGTTCCCGTGATCCCTCCGGACCTGCGCCCCCTGGTGCCACTCGATGGAGGCCGTTTTGCCACTTCCGACCTGAATGACCTGTACCGAAGGGTTATCATCCGGAACAACCGGTTGAAAAGACTTATCGAGATCAAGGCTCCCGAAGTAATCCTTAGAAATGAGAAGAGGATGCTCCAGGAAGCCGTGGACTCTTTGTTTGACAATTCCAGAAAGTCCAATGTGGTAAAAACCGAATCGAACCGTCCCTTAAAGTCTCTGAGTGATAGCCTGAAAGGAAAACAAGGGCGTTTTCGTCAGAACCTGCTGGGTAAACGTGTCGATTACTCTGCCCGTTCCGTGATCGTGGTTGGCCCGGAGTTGCAGATGCATGAATGCGGACTACCCAAAGACATGGCTGCCGAACTGTACAAACCTTTTATCATCCGGAAACTGATAGAACGAGGGATTGTAAAAACGGTGAAATCGGCCAAAAAAATTGTGGACAGAAAAGATCCCGTTGTTTGGGATATTCTGGAGAATGTGTTGAAAGGACATCCCGTATTATTAAACAGGGCGCCTACACTGCACCGTCTGGGGATACAGGCTTTCCAGCCGAAACTTATCGAAGGAAAAGCCATTCAGTTACATCCGCTGGCCTGTACGGGATTCAATGCTGACTTTGACGGTGACCAGATGGCTGTACATTTGCCGTTGGGCAATGCCGCTGTTCTGGAAGCACAATTGTTGATGCTGGCATCACATAATATTCTGAATCCTGCCAATGGAGCACCTATCACTGTGCCTTCACAGGACATGGTACTGGGTCTTTATTATATCACCAAAGCCAGAAAAAGCTCGGAAAAAGAAACTATTCCCGGCGAAGGAATGTTTTTCTATTCCTCAGAAGAAGTGATCATTGCTTATAATGAGAAGAAAGTGGATCTTCACGCAATGATAAAGGTTCGCGTGGATGATATGGAAAACGGAAAACTCGTCAAAAAACTGGTGGAAACCACAGTCGGAAGAGTGCTCTTTAATGAAGTAGTCCCGAAGGAGATGGGTTATATCAACACCTTGCTGACCAAAAAAGCACTGCGTGATATTATCGGAACCGTATTGAAGAAGACAGGGACGGCCACAACAGCCAGATTTCTGGATGATATTAAGGCCATGGGCTATGAGATGGCATTCCGCGCAGGACTGTCCTTCAACCTGGGTGACGTGATTGTGCCTGAAGAGAAAGAAAAACTTATAGAAGAAGGGTACCAGCAGGTTGAAGAGGTATTGAACAATTACAATATGGGTTTCATTACCAACAATGAGCGGTATAATCAGATCATTGATATCTGGACACATACCAATGCCAAGCTGACCCAGGTGTTAATGAAGCGCCTGTCTGGGGACAAGCAGGGATTCAATTCCGTATATATGATGCTGGATTCTGGAGCCCGGGGGTCAAAAGAACAGATACGTCAGCTCTCCGGCATGAGAGGGCTTATGGCCAAACCGCAAAAATCCGGTTCTACCGGTTCCGAGATTATCGAGAACCCTATCCTTTCCAACTTCAAGGAAGGTCTGTCGGTACTGGAATACTTTATCTCGACACACGGGGCCCGGAAGGGATTGGCTGATACGGCTCTGAAAACAGCCGATGCAGGTTATCTGACCCGTAGATTGGTGGATGTATCACAGGATGTGGTGATCACCGAAGAAGATTGTGGTACCCTATTGGGATTGCAGGCTACAGCCATCAAGAAAAATGAAGAAGTGGTTGAAACTTTATACGACAGAATACTTGGTCGTACCACCGTTCATGATATTTACCATCCGACAACCGGCGAACTCATCATTGGTGCGGGCGAAGAGATCACGGAAGATGTTGCCCGGAAGATTGAGGATTCTCCCATTGAGCAGGTCGAGATCCGTTCGGTACTGACATGTGAATCCAAACAGGGCGTATGTGCCAAATGTTACGGACGTAACCTTGCCACCGGGAAAATGGTGCAGATAGGAGAGGCTGTGGGTGTGATTGCGGCCCAGTCAATCGGAGAACCCGGGACACAGCTTACCCTGCGTACTTTCCACGTGGGAGGGACCGCTTCCAACATTACCGCCGAGTCAAGCATTGTTGCCAAGTATGACGGTGTTGTTGAAATTGAGGACTTACGTACCGTTTCGAAAAAAGATGAAACCGGAAAGAAAGTGTCTATCGTCATCGGGCGTTTGGGAGAACTGAAGCTGATTGATGAAAATACCGGCATTGTTCTTACAACCCATGCCGTTCCCTACGGTTCTACACTTTTCGTAAAACCGGGGGATAAGGTCAAAAAAGGAAAACTTCTCTGCGAATGGGATCCGTTTAATGCAGTGATCATCTCCGAAACCGACGGAGTGGTTAAGTATGATAATCTGATCGAGAGTCAGACCTTCCACGGAGAAACGGACGAACAGACCGGTTTCCATGAGAAAGTGATCATTGAGTCAAGGGATAAAACCAAAAACCCAATGATCAAGATCATGTCGAAGGACAATGAAGTGTTGAAATCCTATAACCTGCCGGTGGGTGCCCACCTGATTCCGGAAGAAAAAGATAAAGTAAAAGCCGGAGATATCCTGGTGAAGATCCCGAGAGCAGTCGGTAAATCAGGCGACATCACAGGAGGGCTGCCCAGGGTGACCGAATTGTTTGAAGCCCGTAATCCGTCCAACCCTGCTGTCGTGTCTGAAATTGACGGGGAAGTTTCTTTTGGGAAAATCAAACGCGGAAACCGTGAGGTCATTGTGAAGTCGAGAACAGGTGAAGTGAAAAAGTATCTGGTTTCGTTGTCCAAGCAGATCCTGGTACAGGAGAATGATTATGTTCGTGCCGGAACACCTATGTCTGACGGAGCAATCACTCCGGAAGATATCCTGGCGATCAAGGGTCCGACGGAAGTGCAGGAATATATTGTCAATGAGGTACAGGAAGTGTACCGGTTGCAGGGAGTGAAGATCAATGATAAGCATTTTGAAGTGATCGTTCGTCAGATGATGCGTAAGGTAGTGATTGCAGACCCGGGTGATACCAAGTTCCTCGAGAAACAAATCGTTGACAAAAATGTGTTCCATGACGAGAATGATTGGATCTATGACAAGAAAGTTGTTGTGGATCCGGGAGACTCAGAGACACTGAAGGCCGGCCAGATCATTTCAGCCCGCCGTCTCAGGGATGAAAATTCCGTGTTGAAACGCCGCGACCTGAAACTGGTGGAAGCCAGGGATGCTATCCCGGCAACCTCCAGTCAGGTGTTGCAGGGAATTACAAGGGCCGCTTTGCAGACCAAGAGTTTTATCTCTGCCGCTTCCTTCCAGGAAACGACCAAAGTACTGAACGAAGCTGCTATCAGTGGGAAAGTTGACCATCTGGAAGGACTGAAGGAGAATGTGATCGTAGGTCATCTTATTCCTGCCGGTACCGGTATGCGGAAATATAAAAAACTGATCGTAGGTTCGAAGGACGAGTATGAGTTGCTCACCTCTGATGCTGAAGATCAGGAAGATAAAAAAGATGAATAAAACCATAAATTCAGGATCATGGATGAAAAAGTAAAACAGAACCAGATCAATATTGAACTGAACGATGAAGTGGCACAGGGGATCTATTCCAACCTGGCAATCATCACCCATTCAAGTGCAGAATTTGTATTGGATTTTGTCCGGGTGATGCCTGGTGTGCCTAAAGCCCGGGTACAATCCAGAATCATCCTGACCCCTGAACATGCCAAAAGGCTTCTGTTGGCCTTACAGGATAATATCGCCAAATATGAGTCGGTGCACGGTAAGATCAAGGATGTACAGGGAGCCGGTGGACCAGTCATGCCGATGAATTTTGGAGGCCCTACCGCACAAGCTTAATGGTATTCATGATAGTTGATATATGCTAAAAAGAGCTTCCTCCCGGGGAAGCTCTTTTTAGGTTTGTAGTAGTAACCTGAGTTCGATATAAGATTTATCTCACAGAAAGCCATTAGTAAAATTCGATAATTAGCCCATATACTTCCTCTAATTTAATTGACGAAAAAAATCATAGCATTCCCTCAACATGGAATGTAAGATTTTCTTGTCAGGGTTCACCCAATGCAGCCTTCGGCTTATGCGCAATAGAGCCATTTACAATAACTCTATTGCGCAATTTGGGATTCATTATTGAGTGCTTTTAACTTTTTTCCTGAACCTACTGATTCCCTTTCAGTTTTTGGATTTCTTTATGATGACTGATGGTCATTTTTTCGATCCGTTCCCGCGTGCTTTTGCGATAGTTTTCAAACTCTTCCTTCAGATCATCCAGTTCATTTTTGGTGTGAACGGTTACGGTATGAGAACGCTTATACATCAGAAAAAGAATAACCAACAGGGCTGCCAGCCCTGCAATAATGCCCCACAAGAGAACATTGTAAGCCGCTTTGTTCATCCGGATGCCGAAAAGACGTAAGCTGTTTTTTGTGCGTGTGACCTCTTCCAGATCCTGTTTCGTCTTGGCAAGATTTCCTTTTAGTACGGTGATTTGCCGCTCCAGATCAAAGATTTTTTTATCCAGTTTATCAATGGTTTGCCTGGCCTGGTTCAATGAATCCAGGGAATTTTTCTTGATTTTCTGAAAGTAATCTTCCCGTATGGCACGGAAGTTATCATATATCCTGGTTCTTTTCTGGATATATTCCAGTTGGTTTTTCAAGGTGGCCGTATCCAGTACCTGCGACATCTTTGCTTGGGCGTAAACGGTAACGTTGCTTCCCACCAGCAGGAACAGGAAACCAATGACCTTGGTGAGACGGTAGAGTATTTTTTTCATGACAACATGCTTATTGTGTTATGTTTTATAACGGGTAAAATTAGAAATAATTACCGAGAATCTCGGTTAATTATCAGTGTTATTGACGAACCTGGTCTGAAATTGTCGTGGGAACAATCTTCCGAAAGGATTAAGGTTACTATCTTTGTACGGCTGAATATAACAAAGAGGAAGGGCGACCGGAATGGTGGCAACAAACAGATACAAAAAGAAAAGCAAGTTTTCCCGTTCGTGGAAGGGGCCGGCAGTCAAAGCGTTACTTAACTTACTGGGGGCCGGATTCCTTCTTTTTGCTTTTCTTATTTTTCTGATCTGGGCTGGTTTTTTCGGACCCCTGCCGTCCAGGGAGTCATTGGTTCATATACGTCAGAATACGGCTTCGGAAGTATATTCGCTGGATGGAAAACTGATGGGACGCTATTTTATTGAAAACCGTCTGACCATCGGGAATAAAAACATCTCCCCCCACGTCATACACGCCCTGGTAGCTACGGAGGATTCCCGTTTTTTTGATCATCACGGCATTGATTATATCAGCCTGGGAAGAGTGTTGGTGAGGACGATTTTGCTGGGGGAACGTTCACAGGGTGGTGGAAGCACCATCAGCGAACAACTGGCCCGGAATATCTTTCCACGGAAAGGTCATTTCTGGGGCTCCTTACTGGTGAGCAAGGTGAAGGAAGCTTTCATCGCTGCGCGTCTGGAAAAAGTGTATGACAAAGAGCAGATCCTTACGTTGTATCTGAATACGGTGCCGTTCGGAGAGGATATCTATGGGATAGAAATCGCCTCACAGCGTTTTTTCGGTAAACCTGCCGGAGCACTGAACCCTGCCGAAGCAGCTACCCTGGTGGGTATGCTGGCAGCCAATACAGCTTACAGCCCCCGCCTGCATCCTGAAAGAAGCAAAAAACGCCGGAATATTGTGTTGCGCCGTATGAAAGAACACGGGTTTCTGACGGAGGAAGAGATGAGAAACTGGCAGAAATCTCCATTGGTTTTGCATTACAGGAGAATAGACCAGAACGCCGGGATTGCCCCCTATTTCAGGGATATTGCGAGACTGGAAGCGGAAAAGATCCTGAAAGAAAAATACGGAGATACGGTGAATATCCTGACCGATGGGCTGAAGATCTACACAACCATTCATTCGGTGCTGCAGCAATCTGCCGAACAGGCCGTTCAAAAGCGTATGAAAGTGTTGCAGAAAGAGTTTGACCGGCACTGGCAGGGACGAATGCCCTGGCCTGATTCTTCCGGTCTTTTTATGCATGCCGTCAGGAACAGCTCACGCTATAAATACTGGCATGAGAAAGGATTAACCGAAAAAGCCATCCTGCAGAAGATGAGTGTACCCGTTACGCTGACAAACGATAAAACCCGGCAAATGACAATCTATACGCCGCTTGACTCCGTTAAGCAGAGCCTGATGACCCTGCATGCCGGTTTTATGGCGGAAGATCCGTATTCAGGATTTATCTTGGCCTGGGTGGGGGGCATTGACCATAGCCGGTTTCAATATGATCATGTTACGGCGAAAAGGCAGGCAGGATCTACGTTTAAGCCGTTTGTTTATGCTGCTGCTCTTGAGAAGGGGATCTCTCCCTGCAGGTTCTTCTCCAACGACCGCAGGATATTTACCGAATTTGACGACTGGTCCCCGGAGAATGCCGAAGGGGAATATAACGGTTTTTATTCTCTGAAAGGAGCACTGGCTCATTCAGTGAATACCGTGACTGCCGCCGTGCTTGAAGAAGTCGGTGTAGCAAGGGTTGTGGAGATGGCCGAAAAGCTGGGAATCCGGTCTGAGATTCCGGCGGTGCCTTCCATTGCCTTGGGAACGGTCTCCCTGTCGCTGCTGGAACTGACCAATGCCTATACGCCTTTTGTGAACGGGGGGAAGCGAAAAGAACCCGTTTCGATCCTGAAAATTACCGACAGTCATGGAGGGGTGTTGTATGAATATCACGCTGAGGATCCCCAAACCCGGGTGCTGGATGAAGACATCAGCCGGATGATGCTGTATATGTTGCGGGAGGTGGTGGATTCGGGAACAGCCCGGTCCCTGAGAAGTGTCTATCATCTGCAGGAAGACCTGGCCGGGAAAACAGGTACGACACAAAACAATGCCGATGGATGGTTTATAGGCATCACCCCGGGGCTAGTGGCCGGATGTTGGGTGGGCGCCGAAAGTCCGCAGGTACATTTCCGGACGATCACGCTGGGACAGGGTGCGCATATGGCGCTGCCTGTCTTTGCCGGATTCGTAAAAAATATAAATAGGGATCCGCAGGCAAGGAAATATGTGCGAGGAAGTTTTCCTTTGCTCACGGCTGAAGATATGAAAAAACTCGACTGTCCGGATTATTCTCCGGTCAACCCCGAAGAGAACTTCTTCAAACGATTGTTCGGCCGGAAACAGCTCTCAGATTCCCTGCGCCAGGTGAAACAGAAAATGCGGCAGGAACGACAGAAGATACGTCGTAAAAAGATACGTGAGACCATGCAGCGTCTTTTTGGGAAAAAGAAACGATAACGGGAAGACTAATTCCTGAAAACGGGGCCGGTGGTTTTACGCATAAAAATCTCATCATACCCCTCCGCCAGATAATTCCTGATAACACCTATCTCCCGGTATCCTCTTCTTACATAAAATTGTTTGGCGACTTCATTAAAAGAAGAGACGCACAAAAAAACATTGGAGTGTCCTGCGAAGATCCGTTGTTCAATAAAATCCATAATCTGACTGCCTACATGTTTTTTCCGCCATTGGTCGCTGACAGCTATGCTTTTCAAGTATCCGGTACAGGCGCCTTTCATCTGGATGACCGCTACGCCGGCTATCTCTTCTCCCGCAAGAGCAACCCACGATTCGTAGATCGGATCGCGCAGGGTTTCTTCGATTTGCCCGACTGTTATCTGCAGGGTGATCCATGGATCCGTGCCGGCCATGAGCGTTGCACAGGCTTCTATCTCTGATTTTGTCTCAAGAGACTTTATGATGATCTGCTTTTCTCCCATTGTAGCCGATGCCGGTAACCTGAATGTCTCCGCCCACTTTCTGGTTGATCGTGATGGGACGGTTTACCGGCTTCTGAAAGAGACCTGGATGGCAAGGCATGTGATAGGATTGAATTATTATAGTATCGGGATAGAGAATGTGGGAGGCGCCGGTGGGGTGGACAATATGACACCCCAACAAATCGAAGCCAATGCCAAGCTGGTTCGATATCTGGTAAAGAAATACCCGACCATAAAGTATCTCATCGGACATTATGAATATACCCGGATGGAGCAAACTCCTTTTTGGATGGAAAAGGATAGTACCTACCGTACGGTGAAAACAGACCCAAGCAAAGCTTTTATGCAGGCGGTCAGGGCATGGGTATCCGATATCCGACCTGAGCCTGCGCCATCCCTGAGATAGCAAGCTAAAAAACAGCAGATGCGGGACCCGGAACTCAAAATTTACAGCATTGTGCCCCGGACATGAGGCACATCCCCCTATGCTACTCTCACCTCTAAACCCTCAACCCTCTTATCCCTCCGGCAACGTGCTGATAATCTCTTTCAGGAATGTATTAAAGTTGAAGTTCTTCATGGACCAGCCCAGTCTTACCACCACCAGATTTCGGGAGGGGATGACAAAGACACGCTGGCCCTGGAATCCGTCACAGAAGTAAGTGTCTGCCGGCACATCCGGAAGTTTATTATTGTGGTTCAGCCACCATTGAGCACCATAAGTCTTGTTGGAATGTGGCGCCTCACGGAGCGTAAAGTTCACCCATTCGGGTGGTAAGACGGTATCCCCGGCAAAGATGCCCCGATGAAGATAGAGGAGTCCGAAACGGGCCCAGTCACGGGTGGTGGCATAACTGTATGATGAGCCGACAAAGGTTCCTGAAGCATCGGCTTCGAGGGTTGTGTGAAGCATGCCGGTACGGTAAAACAGTCTTACATACGGATAAGTTAAATAAGCACGGTCGTTCCCGAAGGTGTTACGGATAATCCCCGAAAGGATGTTGGAGGTCCCGGAAGAATAGTACCAGACAGAGTCGGGAGGATAAGCCACAGGTCTGCGGATGGCATAGCGGTACATGTCCCCGTACACATATAGCATTTTAGTGGCGTCGGAAATATCAAAATAGTTTTCGTCCCATTTTAATCCGCTGGTCATGTGAAGCAGGCTGCGGAGGGTGATATTTGAGCGGTCATCGTTTTTCCATTCCGGCACCGGTGCAGGTTCATGGATGCTTAGTTTATGGTGGGCTACCCGCAAGCCCACCAGGGCGCTAATAATACTTTTGGTCATGGACCATCCCAGCAGGGGCGTGTTTTTGTCAATGCCGGGGGCATAAGCTTCCCCAACGAGCATATTATTATATACGATGGCTACGGCCAGTGTTTTTTTTACCTGCTCCGAACCGGGAGCATCGATGGCTGCGTGCAACACTCGGTTCAGTTCTTCATAGTTTACATCTGCCGGAAGGGTGTCCGGAAGCACCGAACCCAGGGGCCAGGGTATGGTATCGGGGTCGAAAGGAGGGGGTGGGAGGGATATTGCCTGGGTTTTGACCTTTTCTTCGGGGATATTGGCCAACAGAGCACAGCCCAGTCCCTTGCGATATACCGCTTTACGTTTGGCCAGACCGAAGACCGTAGAAGTGACGGAACTGTCTTCCGGATGTATGGTCGTTCGGGCCAGGCTGATCGGGAAAAAACTTAACTCCCGTGAGGCAACGGATTCCGGGCTGCGATGACCCACATAAACACCGGAGCACATTCCCTTGGCGGCAAAACCGGTGATTATCGGAATACGTGGCCAGGCATAGATGACTATGAATAAAAGCAAACCCAGTAAAAATAAGTAAAGAATACGGCGGGTTATTTTGATACGTTTCATAGAATTAGCTTTTAGAGGGTTTTGGTTTCCTTTCAAAAATATAAAAAGTATAGTTGTAAGGATTTCTGTCATCAGCCGGATGAAACTCTTCGGACACCACCTGCCACAGTTGTGGATCCAGTTCCGGGAAAAAGGTGTCCCCTTCCACATAAGCATCCAGGAGGGTCAGATAAATCCGCTCGGTTATAGTCAGGGTAGCGGCATACAGCGTACCTCCGCCAACGATAAATACTTCCTTTTCTCCCTGTTTTTTTGCATAATCCAGCGCTTCCTGTACGGAATGCACAACCATGCATCCGGGAGCGAGGTAGTCCTTGTTATGGGTGACGACGATGTTGACCCTGCCGGGCAGGGCTTTTCCGTTGGATTCATAGTTACGACGACCCATGATGATATGGTGTCCTTTGGTGATGCGGAAGAAATAGGCAAGATCATCAGGCATGTGCCAGGGGAGTGTATTATCCCGGCCGATGACCCGGTTGCGTGACATGGCGGCAATCTGGGAAATGATCATAACATCCTCTTTTCCGTAAAGATAATGATTTATCTTTTACTTGCGGATGCTGTTTTTGCTTACGTCAGCACCTTTCAGGATAAAACGGTCGTAGAGGAATAAAAATACGGCAGCAGAGATGCCTATCCCGGTGTAAAGAATCCATATGCGGGAAGGATGGTACCGGCTCCAGAGATAATGTGTCAGTTCATGCTGAGACATGTTCATTTTTTCTGCAGCCATTGTTAAGTAATCATTTTTTGTGAAAGTGTCTGACAAAGCAGGGATGTGCAATCCTTTATCAGCCACTGCTTTAGTCAGTAGTGTGAATTTCTCGCTGATATTGGCATACAGTTTTCCCGATAGGATCCCTGCCAGGAAGTGGGCAGCACCGATAGGAAGGAAGGAAGTCCCCATGTAAAGTGCTTTCTTATCCAGCGGAGCAATACGTCCTATATATTCGGTGTACTTGGGGGAGGAGGCCATTTCTCCGATTGCAAAGACCAGGATTCCGAGGATCACGATCCAGGCGTTCTGGCTGGCAAACATGAAAAACAAACCGCCGGCCAGGATAAGCATACCTCCCATCATAGCGTGCAAGGGCTTGAACTTCATGGTGACGGAGGAGATGAAAAGCTGCAGGACAATGATAAAGAAAGCATCCAGACTGGTAAGCCCTACGGCTGTGATCTTTCCGGGGGCCAGCCCTACCATGGTCCCCAGTTTGTTCAGGTTTACCCAGTCGTTGACAAATACCGGAAAAGAATAATAAAGCTGATTGAAAGCTGTCCAGAAAAGGGTCATAATCACCAGAAAAAGCACATACTTCCAGTCGGCCAGGGTAAAGATAATATTTCGGAAAGCTTCTATAATCTTGGCAGCCAGTGTCCCGGCATCGTCGCTCTCATCCCGGGCTGGTTCGCGAAAGAAAAAGAATACGATGATAAAGTTCAGGGCAATGACGGCAATGGAGATGTAAAATACATAGTTCCAGTTAAGCTTATAAACCAGACCGGCAATAAACGGCCCGATAAATCCACCGATGTTCACCATCATATAGAAAATACCAAAACCGATGGAAGCAGTTTCTTCATTGGTGGTTTTGGCCACCATGGCCGAGACAATGGGTTTGAAAAAGGCTCCAGCCGTAGCCAGGAAGATATAGGCAAAAAAGACCCAGCCGTAGGTGTCAAAAGTGCCTACCATGTAATAACCGATCACATACATGGAGAAAGAAAGGATGAGTACTTTTTTATAACCGATCTTGTCGGCAATGGCTCCGGTGATCAATGGCAGAAAATAAAGCAGCATGGATCCTGTACCGATAATAATCCCTTTTTCTCCCTGGGAGAAACCCAGAGCCCCGGTATCTTTCGACAAAGTAAGATAAAGGGCCAGTGCATTGTAAACGCCGTACCATGCCCAGCGCTCAAATAATTCCATCATATTGGAGGCCCAGAAAACCCGCGGTAGCTTTTTGATGACTTTCCCAATCGGTGACATAAAAGATATATTTATCGTTTAAAAAAATAAGTCGTAAATATAGGAAATTAAGAAATGACGGAATGTTTTTTCTTGCAGATTGTGCAGATACGTTTTGACTTGTTCATCAAGCTTCCTCTTCCAGAAAGAAATAGGCTGCTTTCTCTTCCACATCATCATACGTGATGATCTCCCGGTCTCCGTATTGCCGGTAGAAAGAGAGCATGGCAAAATCGCCGGCACACATGGTGGCATGAGCAAAAAGAGTAAGATAGAAACTCCAGGAGAGATAACCGGGAACCAACCAGGCAGCAAGCAACAGGCAGGCACTGATCAGTACAAAAGGGGCCAGAGCCAGCCGTGTGAAGTCTTTGCGCCTGACAGGGAAACGGTGGGCGGTAACATAAAAAAACATATCCCTGAAGTTAGCTCCCACCGCGATGTTTTTTGCTCCGGCCAGCAAAAAAAATAAAGCGTGTATCCCCTCATGGAACGGGATCAGAAGAACCGGGAATACAACCAACCCGTAAAAAGCGTACAGTACAATCTTTTGATACCCGGGATGGATAGAAAAAAAATCAATGGTGGGATGAATGGCAAGCCCCAAAAAAAACAGGGAGAAAAGCCAGAAAAAATAAGTTACCTGATTCTTTCGCGACAGATAACGAAACACAAAGCCGGGGATGTCATGGTAGGAAAGTTTCAGGATCAACCGGTAGCGGCTTTCGTCTTCCAGTTGTTCTGGTTTTAATTTTGTTGCCATGTGACAAAATTAGTAATTTTATGTATCGTTATTAAGACGGTTGTGTAAGTTATGTAAAAGGGGTTGGTATGTTTTTTGATTGAAAAAAACGAGAGTATATGTTTTTGGATAAAAGAAGTTGGATGATGCGTTTGAAGAGATGGTTGCTGGTTATGATGGGGTGGTTTTGTGTGTTGACCGTTTCGGCCCAGGATGAGGGCAAAAGGGATACGGTACAAATTCCTGTCATGCTTTCTACCACTACGATTGGTTCAGACACCCTCCCCTTGGTGGAAATGGAGGAAGTGAGGGTGATCCCATTGCCTAAGTTCAGGAACAGACGACAGGCTCGCAGGTTCGGTCGTTATGTAAGGAATGTGAAGAAAGTTTATCCTTATGCCAAATTAACGGCTCGCTTACTTAATGAGATGGAACAACATATGGATTCCCTGACCACCGAAAGAGAGAAAAAAGCCTATATCAAACAGGTGGAGAAATCCCTGAAAGACCAATATTCCGATGTAATATGGAACATGACCTTCAGCCAGGGCAAGATCCTGATCAAACTGATAGACCGCGAGACCGGCATGACCTCCTATGAAATCATAGATAGAATGAAGGGAGCTTTCAATGCCGGTTTCTGGCAGGCTGTAGCCCGTCTGTTCGGTTCCAATCTGAAGACGAAATTTGATCCCGGGGGGGAAGACCGGATCCTTAACCAGGTAGTGATGATGATCGAATACGGCATGATCTAGCAGGATAACCCGTAACTCACGGGTTATTTTCGCCTGATAAAACCGGTTATTTGTCTTGTATCCCTTCCTCCTACATCATTTCCAGCATGGTTTTCACCGTAATATCGGCATCGTTAGCGATATCTACGATGGTGGCATCAAGCATGTAACAGGGGGACGTGACCACTTTATATTTCTTGTCCACCGCTACCTCCCCGTGGCTGGTCTCCAGATGATGTGCGCCCATGGCTTCTATGGTCTGGGCCGTGGCTTTGTCTTTTCCGATGGTTACCTCCACGTCCCGCAGCACACAAGCGATGATCGCCGGAGAGATGCACAGAGCCCCAACGGGCTTGCCTGTCTGTACCATTGTATTGATTGCTTTGACCACCTCTTCATGCACCGTGCATCCGGCTCCCTTGAAAGCAAAGTCGCTCAGGTTTTTGGCTGCGCCATATCCTCCCGGCATGAGCAATGCATCAAAATCCTTTGCATTGAATTCCCTCAACGGATGTATTTTCCCCCGCGCAATACGTGCCGCCTCAACCAACACATTGCGTGTTTCATTCATCTCCTCACCCGTCAGGTGGTTGATCACATGATACTGGGGAATATCCGGTGCGAAAATCTCGTAAACGCCACCGTTTTTTACAACGGCATACAGGGCCATCGTGGCTTCATGGATCTCTGAACCGTCCATGACCCCACTTCCGGCTAAAATTACTGCAAATTTTTTCTTACCTTCCATGGCTGAATCATTTATGTTTTGGGTTCATAAAGTTAGTAAATTTTCGTACTTCTTTTTATGAGTAAACGTATATTTTTAGCCATCCCGGTGAGTCGGAACGACGGGCTGATCCGTCACTATAAGACAATTCGGAATCTGTTGCAGGGAGAGAAGATCAAATGGGTAAAGCCTGAGAAACTACATCTTACCCTTCATTTCTTTGGTGATACCGGAGAGGAAGACATGAGCAGACTGCACCGCCTGCTTTCCACCCGTTTAGAAGATCTTACGGGCTTCGACCTGACTTTCTGCGGTGCAGGTGTTTTTCCCGGCTTACACAAACCCCGGGTGTTTTGGATTGGGGTTACTCCCTCGGAAGCGTTGAACGCACTGGTCCAGGTGGTAGAGGAGGTGTTGATAAAAGGGGATTTTGATGTGCCCGACAAACCATTCTCTCCTCATCTGACCATCGGTCGCATCAGGAGGCTCGATGACCGGCAGCATTTTGTGCGAATTCTCGGGGAATACCGGGAAAAAGAGATCACCCGGCTGACCGTACAGGAACTGCATCTCTATGAAAGCATCCTGAAACCCGGGGGACCGGAGTACCATGTGTTGTACAGGTATGAATTGAAATGAGCGCATACGATCCCGTTTGTCTGATTACCTTTAGGCAGGATCCGCTTTGGCCAGGTGGCAAAAGAGATCTGATTTCCGACACTTTTACTTATTTTCCTTTTCCTTTCAGCACGGTTATCAGGGTATGTGACAGGATTTTCATATCCACATACAGGGACATGTTCTGGATATAGATAAGGTCGTATTGCATACGTTCTATCATTTGATCTACGTTTTCGGCATAGCCGAATTTCACCTGTCCCCACGAGGTGATGCCGGGCTTTACTTTTTGCAGGTGGATATAATGAGGCACTTTGCAGACGATCTGGTCCACAAAATGTTTTCTTTCGGGACGGGGGCCCACCAGCGACATGTCCCCTTTCAGGACATTGATAAAATTGGGGATCTCGTCCATACGGGTACGCCGCAGAAAGCGTCCCACGGGAGTAATTCTCGGGTCGTTTCTGGATGAGAGGGCAGGTCCTTCCGTCTCCGCATCCTTGTACATGGTCCTGAATTTGTAGATCATAAAAGGTTTACCATGGCGGCCCACTCTTTCCTGTTTGAAAAGTACCGGTCCGCTGGAGGTGAGTTTTATTACCGGGGCAATGACCAGAAAAACAGGAATGGACAGGACCAGCAGGATCAGAGACACGGTGTAATCTATGAGGGTCTTGAGGACAACCTGCCAGGCCGGCATCAACTCGTGGGTGATCTCAATGAGGGGAGTGCCCAGAAAAGAAGACATCCGGACCCTGCCGGCCAGGATGTCATACAGCTCGGGAATAGCCTGGAGATGTGCCGGTGCATTAAAAAGCTGGTTAAGGATATATCCGATTTCTTTTTTTTCAGGTTCTTCAATGGCCAGTATAATCTCTTGCACTTCCTTCCCGTCCGACAGGATCCTCCGTGCTTTTTTCAAAGGGCCCAGGTAGGGCAGATGCTTTTCCAGGGAACCTTTTTCTACCTGTTTCAAAGAAACAAAACCAACGAACCTGTATCCTGCCTTGCCATTGGCCTCTTTGAGTCTTTTATAGATATTCAGGGCTTTCTGATTATTACCGATGATTACGGTGTTAAAACCAAGCTTGCCGGTATGAATGCGGTAATTGGTGACGGAGGTGATGAAAAGTCTTGGCAGATAAGTGAATATGAACTGCAGGGAAAACAATACAGCCACAGAATGATAATAATTTTTATACGTAGAGATGACATCATTCAGGATAATCAGGAAAAAAAGAAAGACCACACCTATTAGGGTGGCCACAAAGGTTTGTGCCAGTTCCTGAAGTCTGGATTTCCGGTATATATTCCGGTAATATCCGGAGAGATAATGCAGTAACAACCAGCTGAAAGGAATGAATATCAATCCCAGAATAAAGTTCTTATCTATCTGAAAAGGAACGGGATATCCGAATTTTACCGACTCAATGTATATCTTCCGGTACATAAAAAACAAGACCCACGTGGCCACTGAGGCAAGGTAGTCCGACAGTAGGTATTTCAGTACCTGTTTTTTCGGGTTCATCAGAAGGGAACATAATACGTATGGATTTTAAACGTAAAAATGAAAAAAATGTTTTTGAAAGCAGAAATTATTGTAGATTTTTTACGGCTTTCTGCGGGGCAAAGGAATGATGTCGTATTTTATCCTCTATAAATTGCCTGATGCGAAGGGTGGCAAGCCGGTCTTCCATAAAAATATTGTTTTCTTTCCCTCCGGGAAGAAAAAATTGCCAGCTCCGGTAGAGAGAGTGATTCTCTCCGGTCAACATGATGGAACGGGTGACAGATAACCCTTCGGGTTTTATCAGCAGATGACGGACTTCTCCGTTTATAAAATCACAATGGATCAAAAAGCCGGTTTGTGTTATCCGGCAGGAATGTTCGCGCACTTTAGACAGTCCCTCATATTTAAAAAGGGCCATAGCACTGTTGTCGAAGTCGAGACGCACATAGATCATATCTGTCCGGATCAGACTGGCAGAATACACATTGACCACCGGTCTTTTCGGAAAAGCTCTGAAAATCCGGAGCATGGACTCAAGAGAAAAAGACAGATCCTGCAGGATATCCTCCGTGGAGAATTGTGAAATGGGGACACGATAGATGGTTTCCGCATAAAGAGGGTTGGAAATAACCGCTGGTATTTTTCCCGGGATGAACCTTGTCCAAACGGGATTGTAACAAACTGCAGGTACCTCCGCTTCTCCTGAAAGGCAGACGATCTCCTCCATATTATCCAACGTCAGATTTCCGGTACGTATAAAAAATAGAGGCTTTGACTGACGCAGGGCCTGCTTTATAAAAGGCATGTCCTCCGAAGAAGGATGAGTGAAGATCAGTTTTTCAGAACGGGAAACCAGATTATCAGGATCGGTGAAAGAAAAATAACTGTGAGGGTGTGCTGCGGAATCAGGCCGCAGGTCGTGTGTGAAAAACAACAGCTCCGCTTTCTCAGTTTTCTGCCGGATTTCCCGGGCCAGATCAATTGTTTCACCGGATAAACCGAAAACCCCGATTTTTATCATATTTTTGCAGAAGTTTTTACAAACTTATAATTTTTACCGGGAAGGTTCCCTGGTTCTCAGGGCAAGTTATGAACGGGGTGGTGTTAATAAGTGAATGGAAGATAACCAGATAAAGTTAAAAGGGTTGGAATGCAAAGTGAGTATTGATTTTTACTATATAAAATAAAATAATAAATTAACCGGAATATTATGAGACAAGAAGACCTGGAAGACAATTACCGGCATAAGGGATTAAGGGAAAAGCTGGTAGAGGAGCTCCGCGGGAAAGGGATCACGTCAAAAGCGGTGTTGGACGCCATAAATAAAGTGCCGCGGCATTTGTTTATGGATACGGGTTTTTTGAATTATGCTTACAAAGACCAGGCTTTTCCGATAGGTGCCGGTCAGACGATATCACAACCTTACACGGTGGCTTTTCAAACGGAGCTGCTGGATATTCAAAAAGGGGATAAAGTGCTGGAGATAGGTACGGGATCGGGATATCAGACGGCCGTATTGCTGGAACTGGGAGCCCGGGTGTTTACGATAGAACGTCAGAAAGAACTGTTCCTCAACTCGCAGGCATTGCTCACACGCCTGGGATACCATCCGAGGTTTTTTTATGGCGACGGCTATAAAGGACTGCCTGCTTTTGCTCCTTTTGAAAAAATCCTGATCACGGCAGCTGCTCCCGAGATCCCAGATACCTTGATCCGGCAACTAAAGAATAACGGGATTCTCGTGGCACCGGTAGGCGGAGAGACACAGGAAATGACACGCGTGATAAAACATAGTCGTGATGATGTTGATGTGACCAAACACGGTTACTTTGTCTTTGTCCCTATGATGAAAGGAACCAACGGCCGTAACGGAACATCCGACAAATAATCAAATACCCGATCTTGCCGGGATGAGCAGAAAGAAATCAAAGAAAAAAACCATGAGACAAAAACCGGGAGTAAAAAAATTTGTTTTCAATCCTTTTCAGGAAAACACCTATGTATTGTATGAGCCGGAAGGTGCCTGTGTGATTATTGATCCCGGAAACAACTCCCCGGAAGAAGAAGAGGAGCTTCTTTCCTTTATCAGCGATCAGCATTTACAGCCTATGCACATTTTGCTGACACATGGACATCTGGATCACGTATGTGGGGCTCCTTTCTGTTTTGAAAAATTCGGACTCAGGCCCAAAATCCATCCGGATGATCTCTCTTTATACCGGACCGTAAAAATGCAGGGAGAGATGTTTTCTTTCCCTGTGGCAGATATGCCGGAGGCGGAAAAGCTGCTCATGGAACCCCTGACGGTTGGAGACATAACCATGGAAGTGATCCGTATGCCGGGGCATACACCCGGCGGGACAGCCTATTATGACCGGGCACATGGACTGCTCTTTTCCGGTGATGTTCTGTTCAGGGGGAGCATAGGTCGTACCGACCTGATGGGAGGGGACTATAACCTGCTTATGAACAGTATAAAAACAGAGATCCTGGAAAAAATGGATGAGGAGGTCAGGGTGTTTCCGGGCCATGGCCCGGAAACTACCGTTGGCTATGAGGCACGCAGCAACCCGTTTCTGGATTTTTAATCCGCCTTCGCGTTCCGTTATGGCCACCTACTGTGCCTTTCATAGCCTTGTTGGCGAAGAAAGGCGCTAAAGCTTCCCCGGGCGGCCCTAGCCTGTGGCCGAGGCCTCAGCGACAGCGGTCCTGCCCGAATGAATTTGTTCAGGCGGGCGGACGGGCCTGCCCCCGGCGTATTTCATCAAGAACGAAACCTGTATTTTCGAATTGAAAATTTATTTCGTTACATGATTTTTGTAGTTTGTTTTACTCATCCCTTTTTCTATTTTTAGCCGGAATTATTTACTAACGTAAAACATGTTTTCATGACACCTTATACTTTTGCCGACCGCCATATCGGTCCGCGTGATAACGATATCCGGCAGATGCTGGAAGTGGTTGGGGAAAAATCTCTGGACTCGCTGATTGACAAGGTAATTCCCCCGGATATCCTCTTGGATGAAGATTTCGAAATTCCGGCCATGTCGGAAGACGAATACCTGAAATACCTCAAGAAAATTGCATCGGAAAACAAGCTCTTCCGTTCCTACATCGGTATGGGATATTACAATACGGTCTTTCCGGCCGTGATCCAAAGAAATATCCTGGAGAACCCTTCCTGGTACACCTCGTACACTCCCTATCAGGCTGAGATTTCGCAGGGCAGGCTGGAAGCTTTGTTGAATTTTCAGACGGTGCTTATCGATCTGACCGCTTTACCTCTGGCCAACTCTTCGTTGCTGGATGAA
>JAGGWN010000092.1 GCA_021157415.1 Bacteroidales bacterium
GGAGCGGATAAAGTGAATAAATGGCTGCCATGGAAGAAGGGGGTCTGGAAAGCTTATGTGCCGCACAGGGTGCGCCAGTTGTTGGTGAATGGTAAGTTAGCTAACCTGGCCCGGTATCCGGACAAACAAGGGGATAATATGTTTACGGTTTCGGATTGGGCGGATGTCTCTGCTTCTCCGGATGGAAAAGTGATTTTCAATGCTTGCTCCAAAACTGATGACTACTGGGAGGGTGGAATATGCCATTTTCTTACCGGAAAGCACTGGATTGCACACATAGCAAAGATTGAGTATTCACAAGGGAATGAAATATTTTGTAATAAAAAGGCTGCCTGGTTATCATTGAACAGTATGGTATATCTCGGGAAAGGAGTGGGTTGCATATATCATTTACATGCCCTGGATCATCCGGGAGAGTGGTTTTGGCAACATGACACGCTTTATTATCTTCCGAGGGAGGGAGAAGACCTGACACACATGGATGTGGAAGCACGTGTACGGGACGGCGGATTTATTATCAGCAACAGAAAAAACATCGAGGTCAGGGGGCTGGATTTTATGATGGCTACGGTAGATATGGAAGGAGCCGAAAATTGCAACTTGGTGGGTTGTGATATATTTTACCCGGAAGCATTTTTCTTTTATCATTCCGGTTGGTGCCGTGACCAGGGCGGCGGGAAGGATTATTCCATTGACCATTGGGAAGGGAAAGGTGTGGCTGTTTCGGGAAAAAACAATACCATCCGCAATTGCTATGTAGGGCATAGTTGGGGTGACGGCATCAGTATAGGAGGCACAGGGAATAAGATAGAAAATTGTCTGGTGGAAGATTGCGACTGGTCGGCTACCGATGCGGCAGCGATATCCGTTACCGGGTACGGCCATACAATCATCCGGTGCACCTTGCGGAATACCGCTCGCAGTATTCTTCTTAACCGGTTTGCTGGCAAAACGGATATTCTTTATAATGATCTTGGCGATGCAGGACGTATGTGTGAAGATCTGGGGATAACCTATTCCTATCATACCAATGGTGCCGGTTCGCAGATTGCATACAACCGGGTGCACGATAACCATGCGAAAAGTACGGCCAGCGGAATCTATCTGGATAATTACGATACGGCCTATGTGGTGCATCACAATGTGGTATGGAATGTAGCCTATGCCATCCAGACCAATAAACCTGCTGTTCATCACCGGATATACAATAACACGGCATGGTATTGTGCCCATGCCATGCATGCCTGGGGCAGGGAAGGTACGTCCTTGCAGGATCAGATCGTAGCCAATAATCTTTCGGACAAACCCTGGGATGTGGGAACGACATTCAAAAACAATCTGACGGTTATAGATCCCCTGTTTACCGACCCTGAGAAAGGAGATTTTACCCTGAAGGAGGGATCACCCGCCATCAATTATGGTACTGTCATCCCCGGTATCACAGATGACTATGCGGGAGATGCTCCCGATGCAGGAGCCTGTGAGTATGGCGCTGAAACATGGCACGCCGGAAGTACCGTGAAAAGGCCCGGTTGGGAGCCGATAATTAAATATATGCTTAAATATTAATGCAATGATCCAAAAAACAGTTTTACAATGAAGAAAAATTTATCAGGAATATTGCTGTCTTGCCTGTCGGCAGGGGTGATGTTGTTTTCTGTAACGAATAGTTTGCAGGCGCAGGAGCGTCTGGGTATGTTTGACAAAAACCGGATAAAGGTTGACAGGGACTGGCTGGTGGAGACGGTTCCTGCGAAGGCCCGTTTGTACCGTGACAGTGGGGGGCATCTGGTCTTCTCCAATGGTCTCATCGCCCGTACTTTCTCGGTGGTTCCCGATATGGCTACGATCGGATTTGAACATCTTATGACAGGAGAATCTTTTCTGCGTTCGGTACGTCCGGAGGCAGAGTTGGTCATTGACGGCCGGAGGTTTGAGGTAGGAGGTCTTACGGGTCAGCCCATACAGAATTATCTGTTCCCGGAATGGTTGAATGGAATGAAACCCGCGTCCGGAGCTTTTCATATGGTGAGCTATGAGCTTTTTGATGTTACGGCTCGTTTCCCATGGAAAAAAAGACGGGAATGGATGCCCCGGGACCTGCCTTGGCCTTATCCAGGTACGGACCTGGTATTTCACTTCAAACTGGGAAAAGATTATTTTGAAGCCCATCCCGATGCTCCTCCCTATTTAAAAAAGATCAGGGTAAATGTGCATTATCGTCTTTACGATGATATCCCTGTTATCAGCAAATGGATGACCGTGGAAAATTTTTCCAATAAAGAATTTATTATTGATCATTTTAAAAGTGAGCTACTGGCAGTGGTTGAAGGGGAGAGTTCTGTGGGTGTGAAGCAGCGATGGCAGATGCCAAATATGACGGTGGAGACAGACTATGAATTCGGGGGAGGAATGTCTTCAGATGCCAGTTTGGGCAAGAGCGTATTCTGGGAGGAGGATACCCTGTACCGTACACAGGTCAACTACCAACGAAAAACGCCCTGTCTGCTGGTGTGTAAACCTCAATGGGGCCCGGCGCAAGAGGTGGCCCCGGGAGATACTTTCTCGACCTTCCGGGTGTGGGAACTGTTGCATGACAGCCGGGACCGTGAACGAATGGGACTGGAACAGAGAAGGATGTATAGGGCCATTGCTCCCTGGGTGACGGAGAATCCCATCCTTATGCATGTACGCAAAGCAGATAACAAATCCGTGAAGAAAGCGATAGACCAGTGTTCCGATGTGGGATTTGAACTGGTGATCATGACTTTCGGGAGTGGATTTAACCTGGAGGATCCCCGTCAGGCTAATTTGAGCCGCATGAAAGAACTGGCCGATTATGCCCATAGCAAAGGAATTGCTCTGGGGGGGTATTCGCTCCTGGCAAGTCGTCATATTGATGTTGCGAATGATGTGGTCATGCCTCCGGGAATGACACCTCGTTTTGGACACTCTCCCTGTCTGCAGAGTAAATGGGGAAGGGAATATTTCAAAAAATTATATAATTTTTATAACGAAACAGGCCAGGATGTACTGGAACATGATGGTTCCTATCCCGGGGATGTATGTGCTTCCACAGCCCATCCCGGTCACCGGGGACTGGAAGACAGTCAGTGGAAACAATTTGCGGAGATCGCCGGATTTTATCATTGGTGCCGGAGCCGGGGGATCTACCTGAATGTGCCGGACTGGTATTTTTTGAACGGGAGCAATAAAACTGGTATGGGTTATCGTGAAACCAACTGGTCGCTGCCACGGAAACAACAGGAGATCATTGAGCGGCAGAATATCTATGACGGCACCTGGGAGAAAACCCCTTCCATGGGGTGGATGTTCGTTCCTCTGGTGCAATACCACGGAGGAGGGGCTGCGGCCACGATCGAACCACTCAAAGAACATCTGCCTCATTATGGCCAACGGCTGGCCAACCTGTTTGGTGCAGGCGTGCAGGCCTGCTATCGGGGCCCGGAGCTGTATGACTCTCCGGAAACACGTACCCTGGTGAAGAAATGGGTGGATTTCTATAAAAAACACCGTGAGGTGCTGGACGGGGATATCATACACATCCGACGTCCCGACGGCCGGGATTATGATGCCATCCTGCACGTTAATCCTTTTGGAAAAGAGAAAGGATTGTTGATGATCTATAACCCGTTGCAACAGGAGATCACAAGAACCCTGAAAATCAATCTTTATTTTACGGGTTTGCGTGACGGGTTATTGGTATCTGAACAAGACAGACCGGCAGAGAACAGAACCCTTGACAGAGACTATTCGCTCACGCTGAAGGTATCAATCCCGGCACACAACGAAACTTGGTTTGTGTTTAAGAAACCATAAGAATAGAGAATAAAAAATGTTAACTTTTTGAATGAATCAACTTGCGATAATCACCGGGGCAGCATCAGGCATCGGACGGGCTTTGGCAGAAGAAGCAGCGGGTGAGGGATATACTTTATTGCTTGCCGACATAGATAGGGAAGGTCTGCAAAGAGCTACAAAACAGTTGTCAGGGAAGTTCCCTCTGATTTCTTTAATACCGATGACTGTTGATCTGACCTTGGACCAAGCAGTGAAAGTCATGAGGGAAAAAGTGGAAGAGACAGGATTATCAGTTGGCTTACTGATCAATTGTGCAGGCTTTGGCGTACATGGGCCATTTGAACAGACGCCCTGGAACCGGGAAAGGGATATGATTTATCTGCATATATTGACAGCATCTCAGCTGATCAAGGAATTTCTGCCGGGGATGATAGAAAAAAAAGAAGGTCGGATCCTGAATGTAGCCTCTATGGCAGGATTTGTTCCCGGTCCTTTGATGGCAGTGTATTATGCTTCGAAGGCCTATCTCATATCATTATCCCGGGCATTGTCTGCCGAGCTTAAAAAGACAGGCGTTACGGTAACGGTGCTATGTCCGGGGGTGGTAAAAACCGGTTTTTCGCGCACCGTACATGGCGCTACCGCAGCCATTGCAAAAAGCAAGTCCTTTTCATCTACTTCGGAGGAGGTGGCACGGTATGCGTTCCGGGCGATGAAGAAAGGAAAGGTCGTTGCCATTCCCGGTTTGATGAATAAAATGTTTTATTTTTTCCAGCGTCTTTCGCCCGGCGCCTTTACGGCAAGCATGGTAAAACACACACAACAGAAGATCCGTCGAAGCGTACAGACATAAAAAGAATTTTGTATTTTAGGCCACGGATGACATGAATGATATTTATTAGTGTTAATCCGTGTAATTCGTGGCTTCTCTAATATGCAAAACTTAATATACAAAGACGAAAGTTATCAAATCATTGGGAAATGTTTTGAAGTACATAAGGCTCTGGGTTCAGGTTTTTTGGAAATTGTTTATAAGGATGCGCTGGAATATGAGTTCAGAAATGCAGGGATACCTTATGCAAGAGAGAAAGAGTACATTGTAAATTATAAAGGAATAACTCTTCCACATAAATTTTATGCTGATTTTGTCGTTTTTGATCAGA
>JAGGWN010000090.1 GCA_021157415.1 Bacteroidales bacterium
AGAATATTCAGGGCATCGGCATCCAGCACCAGCGGGACGGAAGCTTTCTGCAGCAAGAGATGCATGGCTTTTTGTGTATTGTTTCGTGTATCCAGGGCGGGGCCTGCGCCAATAGCCGAGTAAGGGGTCAGATCAGGCACCTCGCTGAAGATGATGTCCGACTGGTCGTGGCTCAGCATGGCTTCCGGCACGGCTGTCTGAATGATATCATTGCCCAGCCGGGGGATATGCGTAGTCAGCAACCCCACACCCCCACGCAAACAAGCCCGCGAGGCAAGCAAAGCGGCCCCCATACGCCCGCACGATCCCGAGATGAGAAGCGCATGCCCGAAAGTGCCCTTATGGCTGAATTTTTTTCTTTTTCTGAGAAGAGGGACGATGTCTTCCGGCGTCAGGTAATGGTAAGGCGTGGGCTCCCGGGCGATAATATCCGGATGAAGACCTATCGGCAACACTACCCACTCACCGGTATATGCTTCATTCTCGGGAAAGAAAAAGGAAAGTTTGGGAAACTGGAATGTCAGCGTATAGTCCGCCTGCAAAATATTCTCAGGAATGTTTTCCCGGTTGTCTTCACCAAACAACCCGGAAGGCACATCAATGGCCACGACGGTGGCACCGGACTCATTGATCTTCTTTACGGCCCTTTCGGGCAAGCCCTTCAATGGCCGTGTCAGGCCCGACCCGAACATCCCGTCTATCACCAGGTCATCTTCCCCGATGTCCGGCAATGCTCTTTCTTCCCTGACAAATGAAATATCAGCATCATTCAGTTTTTTCAACCTCTCCAGGTTGGTATGGCAGCTTTGGGAAAGATGGTCGCTGATCTGCAGGAGATATACTTTTACCATATAACCCGCTCCGATCAGCATCCTCGACAAAGCCAGACTGTCACCGCCATTATTTCCCGGCCCGGTAAAAACCAACACCTGTTTTTCAGGAGGAAAATGTGCGGTAATCCACTTGAACAACTGTCCTGCAGCACGCTCCATCAGATCAATGTCAGCGATCGGTTCGTGTTCTATCGTATATGCATCAATCCCGTGCACCTGATTTGTTCGAAATAACTTCATAATTCACCTCACGTATTAAGACACACAAAGGTAATAAAGTCATGCAAAATCTCATAAAACAGGATGATCTTCCGGTATGCCCAACGAATTACCAGCAGATGGAGCATTTTCTTCCGCCGACAGGTCCGGGAATTTTAAGAATTTTTAATAATTATTCGGCCATTCTCCTTATTCAATAATTTTACACTGCTGTTACTCTGTTAGTTACAAAGTTTTTCTGCACAGCTCCCTACGTAGCCCCCTACGTAGATAAATATTTTTCTGTCATACCGGATCATATTCCTTACAGCGATTTTTTTGTCAGTCAAAAAAGATAATTATTTTTGTCACTGACAGTTTCCATAATTTATCATTAAAAAAACAGGTTATGTTCAAAGGACACCCAAAAGGACTGTTTGTTGCTTTTTTCACCAATATGGGGGAACGGTTCGGTTTTTATACCATGATGGCCATTCTTGTTCTGTTTCTTCAGGCCAAATACGGACTTACCGAAGACAGGGCCGGCAGCATATACAGTTGGTTCTACTTTGCCATTTATGCCCTGGCTCTGGTGGGAGGTATCCTCGCTGATGCCACCAGAAAATATAAGCTGATCATCATGATGGGCCAGGTAATCATGTTTGCCGGATATTTTCTTATGGCTATGCCCGGCTTATCTTTAAGCATCACAATTGCAGGTTTGTTCACCATTGCTTTTGGCAACGGGTTGTTCAAGGGGAACCTGCAAGCCGTGGTAGGGCAACTTTACGACGACCCTAAATATGACAAAGTACGGGACAATGCTTTTTTAATCTTTTATATGGGGATCAATGTGGGAGCATTTTTTGCGCCTTTTGCTGCCATGGGCATCCGTAACTGGTGGCTGCAAACCAATGGTTTTCTACATGACGGTAGTCTGCCGGCTTTGTGTCATCAGTATCTTGACGGCACACTCCAGGATGTTACCACGTTCCAGTCTCTGGCCAACGGCGTCAATCTGGGTGGCACTGTAGCCAACCTGCATGATTTTGCCACCAGCTATCTCGACGTCTTCGCCCGTGGATACAACTATGCTTTCGGAATCGCTGCCGGTGCCATGTTGCTGTCTCTCCTGGTATATATCTTTTTCATCAAGCACCTGCCCAACAAAGAAAAACAGAAAGGTGAAAAGACCATCACCATTAGTGAAAAACCGGCAGCCCTGCCGGCAGCTCTCGTGGCAGGCACCCTTGCAGCTTTCCTGATCAGCCTGGTCAGAGATTTTGCCACTGGCATGGCGATTGGCCTCTTCGTAGGATTTGTGACATGGATCTTCATTTTATCAAAGAAAGAGGAACGGGAAAGGGTGGTTTCCCTCCTGTTGGTATTCTTTGTGGTTATCTTTTTCTGGATGTCTTTTCATCAGAATGGGCTTACACTTACCTTCTTTGCCCGTGATTATACATTAAAAACCGTCGGGCCTTTCACCTATCTTTTTTTCACCCTGAAAAACATTCTCTCAGTCATATTCTTCCTCTCAGGCCTTGTACTCCTGCTCGGCAAAAAACGGACCGGTACCATGCGACTTATCGGCGCTTTTTTCACCCTCGGCGGCGGTTCTTTCGCCTATTATTTCTACACCCAGGCAGCTCCGCAGAACCCAATTGCACCGGAAGTTTTTCAAAGCTTCAATCCTCTTTTTATCGTAGCACTCACCTTTCTGGTTATGGGTATTTTTTCCTGGCTACGTGAACGGGGCAAAGAACCTTCCACCCCCCGCAAGATTGGTATAGGCATGATCATTGCGGCCATGGGATTTCTGATTATGGTCATTGCCTCACTCAACCTTGTTTCGCCGCAGGATCTCCAGGTCACAGATGCCTCCGGGGTAATAAAATACAAACCGGTCCCTGATTCGTCGAGGGTAACCCCATACTGGCTCATGTCCACTTACCTGGTAATGACTATCGCCGAGCTGTTCCTGAGCCCTATGGGTCTTTCTTTTGTTTCGAAAGTTGCGCCCGGTCGCTTCCAGGGAGTCATGCAGGGAGGATGGCTGCTCGCCACAGCTGTAGGCAATAAACTCCTCTTTATAGGAAGTACACTATGGAACAAAATCGAACTATGGCAGCTTTGGTTAATCTTTGTCACTACCAGTCTGCTTTCAGCAGGATTTATCTTCCTGATCATGAAAAAACTTGAGAAAGCAACCGGGAACCAATAAATAAATATTAATATTACATATAATTTCAAAAACAAATTATCATGAAACGTTTGTGGTTGCTTTCATTGTTTGTCCTGGTTCTGATTTTTATCTCATCATGTAAAACAGACACCAGGGATTCTCTTCCCAATGTGGTCATTATTTTTATTGATGATCAGGGATATGGAGACATAGGCCCCAATGGAGCCATTGACTACAACACCCCCAACATTGACAAACTGGCTGTGGAGGGGATGCGTTTTACCAATTTTTATGCAGCCCAGGCTGTCTGCAGCGCTTCACGGGCAGGACTGCTTACCGGATGTTATCCTAACCGTATTGGTATTTCAGGAGCATTGATGCCGTGGGCAAAAATCGGGATCAGCGACAAAGAGATGACCATTGCCCAGTTGCTTAAACAAAAAGGGTATGCTACAGGCATGGTGGGCAAATGGCACCTGGGACATCTGAAGCCTTTTCTTCCTTTACAGCATGGCTTCGATGATTACCTGGGACTCCCCTATTCCAACGATATGTGGCCGGTGGATTATGACGGCACCCCCGTTACGAAAAACTCCTCAAAACCATGGAAGTCAAAATATCCTCCGCTGCCTGTCATTGACGGGAACAAGAAAGTTGAGGAGATACGCACCCTTGATGATCAGGGAAAATTAACCACCATGTATACGGAACGAGCCGTCAAGTTTATTGATCAACACCATAATGAGCCCTTTTTCCTGTATGTAGCCCATTCGATGGTGCATGTGCCGCTGGGTGTATCGGATAAATTCAAAGGCAAAAGCAGACAGGGGCTCTTCGGAGATGTTATGATGGAAGTTGACTGGTCAGTGGGAAAGATCATGACCACCCTGGATAAATACCATCTGCGCGATAAAACACTGGTAATTTATACCAGCGATAACGGTCCGTGGCTCAACTTCGGCAACCATGCCGGCTCTACCGGTGGTCTGCGTGAAGGGAAAGGGACCAGTTGGGAAGGCGGACAGCGCGAACCCTGTATCATGCGCTGGCCCGGGGTAATCCCGGAAGGCAGTATCTGTAACAAACTCTCTTCAACCATAGATATCCTGCCCACCCTGGCAGCCATCACTGGGGCCAAATTGCCGGACCATATTATTGACGGGGTAAACATCATGCCCCTGTTGAAAGGAGTACCCGATGCCAATCCCCGCAACGTTTTCTACTATTATTATCATCGCAACAGTCTGGAAGCCGTCAGAAAAGGACACTGGAAACTGGTGCTCCCGCATAAATACCGCTCGTATGTGGGTGTTTTACCTGGACATGACGGTTTCCCCGGTCCCTATAACACGGATTCCACAGGACTGGCATTGTACAATCTTCGGCGGGACCCCGGTGAAAGATATAACGTCCTTGAACAACACCCGGACATCGTTGAGGATATTATGAAAGAAGTGGAAAAAGCCCGGAAAGACCTGGGGGATGACCTCACCGGGCACCTCGGTGAAAATCGCAGACAACACGGCACTATTGAAGAATATGAAAAGCAATAATAAAATTTATCACAAATAGTCTTTAAATATATCTGCTTTTTTAATATATTCGTTCAGTTAACCATTTGTTCGAGATATGGAATCACTAAACATTGAAGAGACCTCCAGAACCCCCGGAATTCGATATATTCCGGAGAAGAACAAGATTGAGATAAAAGGGAAATCCATTCCCGAAGATCCGCGTGACTTTTTTAATCCCGTGCTCGACTGGTTCGAAAATTTTGCCAGTTCCCCGCCTGAAAATACCGAAGTGGATGTTAAACTGGAATATTTCAATACCAGCTCCTCAAAAACTTTTTTGCAGATTTTTAAAAAGCTGGAGGATATTCCCAAAAAAAAGGGGAAAGTTCGTATCAACTGGTATTACGAGGTAGATGATTATGATATGAAAGAATGTGGGGAGGATTACCGTACCATGTTGAAGGTCCCCTTTAAAATGATAGAAGTGCTGGAATAACAAAAAAATACATACAGGCCAGACAAGGAAATGCCCGTTTGAATAACGGGTATTTTTTTATGAGATAAAAAAAATCCCGCTTTTACGGGATTTTGTAGCGAGAGAGGGACTCGAACCCTCGACCTCAGGATTATGAATCCTGCGCTCTAACCGGCTGAGCTACCTCGCCGTTTCCGGATCATCACTTTTGAGCGGTGCAAATATACAATTTTCGGTTAAATTCCAATCCTGGTAAAAACAGAAATATTTAACTCTTTGCCGATTTTATCGCGATATCAATCAATATCCAGGGCTCCGGAAAAGAGATAATCATCCTGAGGAAAAAATACAGAACCATTTTTTATTACTGTTTTTTTTTTATATTGCATGCAAACTTTTATTTATACCGGATAAAGCGGTTTTGGCAACGCTCATGCTCCGGAAAAGAGATGTGCATACTTTACAAAAGTCAATAAAAACTGAGAACGCATGAAAACGAAATATGAGCTGGAATATACGATCAACACTTCACCATCGGTTTTGTTTAACCGTCTGAGTACTGCGGGGGGACTGTGCGAGTGGTTTGCCGACGACGTATTTGTGAACGGGGATGTATTTACTTTCGTTTGGGAAGGAACAGAACAACAAGCCAAACTAACAGGCCTCAAAGACAATAAATACGTACGTTTTCACTGGGTGGATGATGAGGACCTGAAATCTTATTTCGAATTCCGTATCAATATTGACGAACTGACCAAAGACGTAGCGCTCATGGTTACCGATTTTGCAGAAGAAGACGAGAAAGATGACGCTGTGGATCTTTGGAATTCACAGATCTCAGAATTAAAAAGGAACCTCGGTTTATAAACCTTTTCCAGGCTGCAAAAATATCTTACTTTTGCATTCGTTCCCATAGAAAGAATACCTTCTTTTATGAAACGACTTCACCGGTATATTTTAAAATCTTTCCTGGGGCCTTTGGTGCTGACCTTCTTCATCGTCATGTTTTTGATGATCATGCAATTTCTGTGGAGATATATTGACGATCTGGTGGGGAAAGGGCTTCATTTCAACGTACTGGCTGAATTGCTTTTTTATCTGGCTGCCAGCTTTGTGCCCATGGCCCTTCCGTTGGCCATCCTTCTGGCAGCGTTGATGACCTTTGGGAATTTCGGCGAACGCTTTGAGCTTACTGCTATGAAATCATCGGGGATTCCCCTCCAGAAAATCATGCTTCCCGTATTTTATCTGATGATCGCTCTGACCGTTTTTGCTTTTTATTTTGCCAACAATATCTTACCCATTGCCAACCTGAAATCCAGATCCCTTCTTTGGGATATCCAAAGACAAAGACCGGAACTAAATATAAAAGCAGGAGAATTCTACAACGGCATAGATGGGTACAGTATAAAAATCGGTAAAAAAGATTTCCAGACCAACATGTTGTATCATATTCTCATTTATGACCATTCGGCTAAAAAAGGGAATATATCCGTTACCTACGCCGATTCCGGAAAGATGATCATCACCCCCAACAAGGAAGACCTGATCTTTAATCTTTACCATGGACAGTCTTACGAGGAAATCATAAACAACGGGAAACGTCCTGTTTACAGAAAAAACAAGACTTATCCTTTCCGGCAGGATTATTTTTCAGAACAGATTCTGGTGATCAAATTAACCGGTTTCGGACTGAAAAGAACGGATGAGAATCTTTTCAAGAACAACTACTCCATGTTGAACCTGTCGCAGTTGCAGCATTTTATCGATTCCCTCAACCGGCAACTGGATAGCAGAAAAATAATGTTCAAAACGACCATTAAGAAGCAATGTTTTAAGTACGCCTATACGTTTTCCAAATACTATAAGTCAGACTCTTTGTCTAAAAATACCCAACCCGACAGCCTGACGGCTGCCCGCTTTGATATTTGGCAAGCTATCTCCAAACTCAGTAAGCCGGAGCAACAGAATGTCATAGATGAAGGAGTTACGGACGCGACGATCTCATATGATTACATACGGAGTGTTCAGAGGGTTATCGAAGCACAGATCAAATGGATCAGGCGCCACCAGATCGAATGGCACCGTAAGTTCACCCTGTCCATTGCCTGCGTTATCTTTTTCTTCATTGGTGCTCCTCTGGGAGCGATCATCAGAAAGGGAGGGCTGGGCATGCCCATTACAATATCCGTAGTGTTTTTTGTATTTTATTATATCATCTCCATGTCAGGAGAGAAATTCGTCAGGGAAGATGTATGGAGCCCTTTTTCAGGCATGTGGATCTCAACCTTCATTCTTCTGCCAATAGGGATATATCTAACATATAAATCGACCAACGATGCAGCCATCATGAGCCCCGATGCATACAGCCACTTTTTCCGCAGGCTGACAGACCGTATTTTACACTTCCTTTCAAGTAAAAAAAAGGATTAACCTGGTCAGCGCATGAGGATATTGTTTCTGACGAATAAGCCCCCTTACCCTCCTCGCGACGGCAGCTCCCTGGCCACCTCACAGATGATTACAGGCCTGAATGCTTTGGGCCATGAAATGCATGTTTTCTACCTGAATACTACCAAGCATGTCTCCCACACGGACAGGATGCCACCTGCTCTGAAAGATATATCTTTCACCCCGGTTTATATACAAACAAAAATCCGGTATTTTCCGGCTGTTTTATCCCTGCTTTTCTCCGGTACTCCTTATACGGTCAGCCGCTTTATAAACGAGGAAAGCCGAAAGAGGTTGCAACGGCTTTTAAGGGAACACTCCTTTGACATTATCCAGATAGAAGGATTATCCATGACCCCTTACGCAGCGCTTCTCCCCTCTGCACCTGACATACGCATTGTCTTCAGGCCTCACAATACCGAATATGTGATTTGGCAGAAGATGGCACAGACAGAAAAAAATCCTGTCAAAAAGATATATTTTTATTTGCTTGCCCGTCAAATCAGGAAATATGAAAGGAATACGGCAGTCATATTCAGGGCTATTCTCCCTATCAGCCAGGATGACAGCAGCCAATTTCTGACATGGAATCCCAAAGCCACCATCCTGACCATGCCTTTCGGAGTGGATGCCCCCGCTGCGAAAACGGAGACTGATCTTCCGGGTTCCCCCACCTTGCTATTTCTGGGATCGCTGGACTGGCAGCCTAATATAAAAGGACTTACCTGGTTTCTTACGGACATCTGGCCTTTGATCACGGAAAGAATCCCTGGTATAAAAATAAGAATAGCCGGACGTAACCCGGATGACAAGCTGAAGCATATCATACAGAAAATAAAAAAAGGAAAGGGCAAAACATCCGCCATAGATTTTCCGGGAGAAATTGACTCAACGGAAGATTTTTTCCAAAGCGGAGCCATATTTATTGTTCCCTTGCTGGCCGGGAGTGGCATACGTATAAAAATCCTGGAAGCCATGGCCCGCAAATGCGCTGTCGTTTCCACAAGCACAGGCGCCACCGGGATCCCTGTAACCCATAGTCATGACATTCTTATCGCCAATCATCCCCGTGAATTTGTCAATGCTGTGGAAAGGTTAATAAAAGACCCGCCTTTTTACCGGAAAATTACAGGAAATGCCTTATTTTTATTACAGAAACATTTTGACAAATCAATGATCATTCGTAACCTGGAAAATTTTTACCGGAATTTGTGATGTTATTTTTACATATCCTCTTTTGGGTAACTCTGGCACTCATACTGCATACCTATCTGGTTTTTCCACTGTGGCTGGACTTCAGGGTTAAAGTGTCCCGGAAAACATTCCCTTCACCGGAGGCGTACCACCCGTTCATCAGCATTATCATACCGGCATATAATGAAGAGAGCGTGATCAGACAAAAAATTGAGAGTGTATATTCCGGTAATTATCCGAAGGACAAAATGGAGGTACTGGTAATGTCGGATGCTTCCACCGACCGCACCGATGCTATCGTTCTCGAACTACAAAACAAGCATTCCTCTCTCCGTTTTTACAGATCACCCCACCGGATAGGCAAACCTTCCATACTCAACCGCCTGGTGAAAGAGGCGTCCGGAGAAATCGTAGTGCTTACCGACGCCAATGTTCTCCTGGCTCAAGACACACTCGGATTACTTACCCGGCATTTTTCAGATCCGGTAACGGGCCTGGTAGATACTCGTTGGATCGGATTGGATCATGCAAAAAACCAGGGGATTGCTTATCAGGAAAAAAAATATACCAGCCGGGAAATTCTGCTAAAATATAAAGAAGGTCTGTTGTGGGGAATTATCATGGGACCTTCCGGTGCCTGCTATGCGATCCGTAAGATGCTGTTCTGTCCGGTACCCTCTAACTTCCTGGTGGATGATTTTTACATAAACATGAAAGTTCTTGAAAAAAACCATAAAGCCATTGTGGAACCTGCGGCCATGGTATTCGAAGACACTACCTATAAACTGAAAGAAGCATTCCGCAGGAAAGTCAGAATAGCCACCGGAAACTTTCAGAATCTCCGGACTTTCAGGAAACTTTTCAGGAATATTTTTAAACCTGTGGGGTTTTGTTTCTGGTCTCATAAAGGAATCCGGTGGTTTGTTCCCTGGCTTATCTTAATGAATCTGACAGCAAACCTCTTTCTGGCCATGCATTCTCCGTTATATCTTGTCCTTCTTCTGGCACATCTGCTTGTTCTTATCCTGATATTCATTGATAATATTTTAGGAATATTTGGAAAACAAATTGTAATTTTGCGGTTCGTTACACATTTTTATTCCATGAACCTGGCACTTGCTGCCGGTTTGATTAAAGCATTGAAAGGGGTTAAAACAAATGTCTGGGAACCAACGGAAAGAAACCAATAAAAAGATTACTTCAGACAACAACCGGGAAATTATCTTCGACACTATCCCTGCTGCTATCGAAGAAATAAGAAAAGGCAGGCCTGTGATCGTTGTAGATGACGAAGACCGGGAAAATGAAGGAGATTTTATTATAGCCGCCGAGCTCATCACTCCCGACATGGTAAATTTCATGGCCACGGAGGCTCGCGGACTTATTTGTGTGGCACTGACAGAAGAACGCTGCCAGCAACTGCAGCTTGACCTGATGGTAGGTAAGAATACGGCCCTGCACGAGACTCAGTTTACGGTTTCCGTGGATTTTATCAGCGAAAACACCTCTACCGGAATTTCCACCTACGACCGGGCGGCTACCATCAAAGCGCTGGTTGATCCGGCCACACGTCCGGAAGACTTGGGTCGTCCCGGGCATATCTTTCCGTTAAAGGCAAAATCCAACGGAGTGCTCCGGCGTGCCGGTCACACGGAAGCAGCGGTTGACCTTACCCGTCTGGCAGGACTGCGTACCGGGGGAGCACTGGTAGAGATCCTAAACCCCGACGGGACGATGGCCCGTTTACCCCAGTTACAGAAACTGGCCGAAAAATTCAATGTCCGGCTGATCTCCATCAAAGACCTCATTGCCTATCGTATCCGTGAAGAAAGCCTTATCGAAAGAGGTGTGGAAGTCAAACTCCCCACCCGCTACGGGAAATTCAGGCTGATCCCCTTCCGTCAGAAATCCAATAACCTCGAACATGTTGCCTTACTGAAAGGTTCCTGGACTCCAGACGAACCTATCCTGGTCAGGATGCACTCTTCCTGTGTTACCGGAGATATTTTCGGATCGTTACGCTGTGACTGCGGCGACCAGCTACACAATTCCATGGAGATGATTGACAGGGAAGGAAAAGGAGTGGTTGTTTATCTGAACCAGGAAGGCAGGGGTATTGGCCTGTTCAATAAAATCAAAGCCTATAAACTGCAGGAAGAAGGGAAAGATACCATCCAGGCCAATATCGAACTGGGGTTCCAGGCCGATGAAAGAGATTACGGCATCGGTGCAAGCATCCTTCATGATCTGGGGGTGGGGAAAATCCGGTTGCTGACAAACAACCCTGTGAAACGGGCCGGTCTGGAAGGCTATGGACTCGAGATCGTAGAAATTGTTCCCATTGAGATAAAACCCAATAAATATAACGCTTATTACCTGCATACAAAAAAAGTCAAAATGGGACATCTCCTTGAATTGGTCAACCCGGATGATATGGGAACATTCCCGGAAGACACGGATGATGATAAGTAAGGAACAAAAAAGACTAAAGGGTTCATGGAATAAGATTTTTGAAAGTATATGAAAGCGATCCCTTCCATTGTATTTTACGGCACGCCGGAGTTTGCGGCAGGAATCCTGGATTATATGCTTCTCCGGGGAATCCCGGTAACCGGTGTGGTCACTGCTCCTGACAAACCGGCAGGCAGGGGCCGGAAACCTAAACTCCCTCCGGTAAAACAATATGCCATACGTAAAGGGATCCCTGTTGTCCAACCGCTTACCCTGAAAGATCCTGCTTTTCTCGAACAACTGAATACATGGAAACCCGGGTTACAAGTGGTGGTGGCTTTCAGGATGTTGCCCGAAGTGGTGTGGAATTATCCCCGCCTGGGCACTTTTAATCTGCATGCTTCCCTCCTGCCACAATACCGCGGAGCAGCACCGATACAGTGGGCTTTGATCAACGGAGAAACGGAAACAGGAGTAACCACCTTTTTCATAAATCATGAAATCGACACGGGCAGGATTATCCTGCAGGAAAAAGTGCCCATCCTGCCTGATGATAATGCAGGCACCCTGACGGAGAAGCTCATGAAAGCCGGAGCCCGCCTGACGGTCACAACCATTGAAAAAATTATGCATGGACAAGTGGAGCTGATTGAACAGGAAGTGCCGGATCCGGCATTACTGAAAAAGGCCCCGAAGATTAAAAAAGATGATCTGCTCATCGACTGGAACGACACCCCCGAAGGGATATGTAACCGTGTACGTGCCTTCAGTCCTTACCCCGGTGCACGTACCCGGATCCAGGCATCCGGCGGCCAGACATTAATCCTGAAAATTTTCTCTGCCTCCCCCAAGGTTGAAAAACATAATCTTCCGGTACGCAGGATTGTTACCGACGGAAAAACTTTTCTGGACATTGCCGTGCAGGAAGGTTTCGTATCCCTGAAGGAAGTACAACTGGAAGGACGCAAAAGAATGAATATACAGAATTTTCTCAGGGGGATTCGTACGGAAGAGTATCATCTACTTCCTTAATTTCACCACCTGTCCGGGTACCGGTTCCTGCCCCTGTTTCATCCCATTCATTTCCAGCAGAGACCTCATCCTGATTCCGAACTTCTGAGATATAGAATACATGGTATCCCCTTTTTTAACACTATATACCTTCTTCCCGTGCTCTGCCTGTTTCCGTTTCGGCTGTAGATAAAGGATCTGCCCGGGCGTCAGGGTCGCATCTTTGGGGAGTTCGTTGTACTTGTATAACTCCCAGGGCAGTAACTGTAACTCCCGGGTCAGGGACTTAAAGGTATCACCGGGCTTAACAATAATATAATTGATCCGGTTATTGGTCCTAACCCTGCGGGAAGGAGATGCGATTGTAAACTCATCCGACATCTCCGGCATAGCAACCGCCTTCGTTTCCTTCTGTTCCGTTTCAGGTTGCTCTCTCTTTGCAGCCTTGGTCGCAGGGAGTACTTTCCTGTCATCCAACTCATACAATTTATTATCTTCTATGATTTTGATAAGCATTCTGGCATAGTGGGGGTTGGTGGCATACCCGGCTTTTTTCAGTCCTTTGGCCCACGCTTTGTAATCTTTTGAATTCAGGGAAAAAAGAAAAGAATACCGCTGTCCGTTGCGGATAAAATCGGAATGATCCCTGTAAGATTCTTCTACAGATCTGTACTTCCGAAAACATTCATGTCTTTTGTCGTCATCAAAATGTATCTTTTTCCCTTTCCAGTCTTTATGGCATTTTACGCCGAAATGATTGTTCCCGTACACAGCAAGGTAGCTGTTTCCATCATCTGATTCGAGTAGAGCCTGCGCCATAGTGATACTTGCAGGGATACCGGTACGGTTCATCTCTTCGATCGCCAGACCGGCATATTTTCGGATATATTGCTGCCGGTCCATGCTTACACGGGTTACAGCGGCTTTCCGGGAGGTACCACATGCGGTGGCAAACAGCAGTATAGCCATAAGCCATAAGAAAAAGGATCCTGACCGTAGGACTATTCGAACCAGCATGTTTCCCCAGATATTCATTCCCCAAAAATAAAATTTTCATATTAATTATCTTACTTTTGTTGAAAAGAGATTTTATACTTTATCTTTTCATGACTTATGGAACAGAAAAAGATCACTATACTTATCCGAAGGTATCTCCTTGCGGAGCTGGATCTACCGGACAGGCAACTGGTAGAAAAAGCCAGAGAGGCAGCAGGTAAAGCATATGCTCCTTATTCTGAATTTCGGGTCGGTGCAGCGCTGTTATTGGACAACGGAGAGATTATCCAGGCTAACAACCAGGAAAATGCAGCGTATCCATCAGGATTATGTGCCGAACGGGTAGCGGTATTCTATGCGAACGCCAATTATCCGGATATCCCCGTCAGGGCACTTGCCATCACGGCTTTTAAGAAAGGAGACTTTATGGAAGAACCCGTTTACCCCTGTGGTTCCTGCAGACAGGTGCTGGTTGAATCGGAGAATCGTTTTCACAAACCGATACGCATTCTGATGGCCGGAAAAGAACGTGTTGACGTGGTGGATTCGGCTTCTGACCTGCTACCCCGCAATTTCAACCATAGAGACCTGGCTTAGGAATATATGGACAGAAAAATGTTCCATAGCTCATCATCCTCCGGCGGGTCCGCTATTATTTTCACCTCTTTCCCTCCCACAGGATGATTGAGATGTAGTTCCCGGGCATGAAGATGTATTCCCCCACCCGGGTCTGAGCGGGGATACCCGTACTTCAGATCCCCCCGCACAGGGCATCCTATCGCCGCCAACTGAGCACGTATCTGATGATGCCTGCCCGTCAGTAAACGAATCTCGAGAAACCAATATTTGCTTGACTTGCCTACTACCTTGTATTTTAACTCTGCTCTTTTTGAGCCGGCTTGTTCACGGCTGTAAGCATAGGATTTGTTCTTCTCCCGGTTCCGTATCATATAATGCACCAGATGCCCTTCCTCTTCCGGGGGACGGTTCTTTACAATGGCCCAATATATTTTTTTCGTTTTACGTGATTTGAACTGTTCATTCATTCTGGCCAATGCTTTGCCGGTACGTGCAAACAAAACCACACCACTGACAGGTCTGTCCAGCCGGTGGATCACACCGAGGAAGACATTGCCGGGTTTAGCGTATTTTTCTTTGAGATAGGCTTTCATGATTTTATCCAGGGAGAGGTCGCCCGTTTTATCACCCTGGACAATATCCGACACCCGCTTATTCACGGCGATCAGATGATTATCCTCATACAGGACCAGCGGAAAAGTCATCCTTTCAGGATATTTGCATTACAATGGTCAGTATTGTTCCCGTTCGTTGGGAAAGTCAACCGTCCTCACATCATCGATATAAGCCTTTACGGCTCCGCTGATCTCTTCATAAAGATTGTGATAACGCCGCAGAAAACGGGGTGAGAACTCCTGTGTGATCCCCAGCATGTCATGCAGCACAAGCACTTGTCCGTCCACATCAGGACCGGCACCGATTCCTATGACAGGAATCTTCAGGTCTTTGGCCACCTCAGCACCCAGTGTGGCAGGCACTTTTTCCAGCACGATCGCAAAGCATCCGGTTTTTTCAAGCAGAACCGCATCTTCCCTCAGTTTCCGCGCTTCTTCTTCGTCGCGTGCCCGTACCACATAGGTTCCGAATTTATGTATAGACTGCGGTGTCAGTCCCAGATGTCCCATCACCGGGATGCCGGCAGAGAGGATCCGCTCAACAGATTCTATAATTTCCCGACCTCCTTCCATTTTTACAGCATGGGCACCGGTCTCTTTCATGATCCGTATGGCCGATGCCAATGCTTCCTTGGAGTTACCCTGATAAGTACCGAACGGCATATCCACCACCACCAGTGCCCGCTTAACAGCACGCACCACTGAAGCAGCATGATAGATCATATTATCCAGGGTAATAGGCAGGGTGGTCTCAAAGCCCGCCATCACATTGGAAGCGGAATCCCCCACCAGAATAGCATCGATCTCCGCTTCATCAATGATCCTGGCAAATGAATAATCATAGGCCGTCAACATGGCAATCTTTTCACCCCGCAACTTCATCTCATGCAACACATGAGTAGTTACCCGCTTAACCTGTTTATAAAATGACATCGTTTTTTTTGTTTTAGTCCTATTACAAAGCTACGAAGTTATTGCGAAAAACAAGATTTTTCCCGTTTAAGTTTTTGGAGAAAGCCTGTTTTCATGAAAATGTCTGCCTTTTTGTCACCCGGTTTTTCAGCTCTTCCGCAATAACTACAGGAATCTGTACAGGTCTGTTTCTTGAAGTAAGAAAGGATTAAACGAAATTTCATAAAAAACAAAGATTATTTGTACACATTGACATTCAGTATATTGCATGGTATCCCAAAGATAATTCTGATTGCTTTTACCGAGAATAGCCGTAAACTTTTCTCTCATTTTTTCTGTCAGAATATCCAAAGAAATGCAAACTGGCATAATGATTGTTTCGACAGAGCGAAATGATTTTGAAACAATTTAATACAAACGAAATAAAAACTGAAACTTATGAGTAAAATAATTGGAATCGACTTAGGAACCACAAATTCGTGCGTGGCTGTTATGGAAGGGAATGAGCCCGTTGTTATACCCAACAGCGAGGGAAAACGAACAACACCTTCGGTAGTGGCATTTGTTGATAACGGAGAACGTAAGGTGGGTGATCCGGCCAAAAGGCAGGCGATTACCAATGCCAAGCGTACGGTATATTCCATCAAACGTCTGATGGGGGAAACATACGACCAGGTAAAGGAAGAAATTAAGCGTCTCTCTTATGAGGTGGTGAAAGGAGAAAACAACACCCCCCGGGTTAAGATAGATGATCGTTTATATTCTCCGCAAGAGATATCTGCCATGATTTTGCAAAAAATGAAAAAAACGGCAGAAGACTACCTGGGGCAGGAAGTATCCGAAGCAGTCATCACCGTCCCGGCTTATTTCAATGACTCGCAACGTCAGGCCACCAAAGAGGCAGGAGAGATTGCAGGGTTGAAAGTCCGCAGGATCATCAACGAACCAACTGCGGCCTCATTGGCTTACGGCCTGGATAAGAAAGGAAAAGATATGAAAGTAGCTGTCTTTGACCTGGGGGGCGGCACATTCGATATTTCAATCCTGGAACTTGGTGACGGCGTTTTTGAGGTAAAATCTACCAACGGGAACACCCATCTGGGGGGAGATGATTTCGATCAGGCTATTATTAATTGGTTGGCGGATGAGTTTAAGAAAGATGAAAATATCGACCTCCGCAGGGACCCGATGGCACTGCAACGTCTGAAAGAAGCTGCTGAAAAAGCCAAAATAGAATTATCCAGCTCAACCTCTACGGAAATTAATCTTCCATATATCATGCCGGTAGACGGGATACCCAAGCATTTGGTCAAAACACTGACACGGGCTCAGTTCGAAAAACTGATTGACCCGTTTATTCCAAGGTTCATAGAACCTTGTAAGCTGGCCCTGAAAGATGCGGGGCTTAGCACTTCCGACATTGACGAAGTGATACTGGTAGGAGGATCTACACGTATTCCCATCGTACAGCAAAAGGTTGAGTCGTTCTTCGGAAAAGCTCCCTCCAAAGGGGTAAATCCGGATGAGGTAGTGGCTGTAGGAGCAGCCATCCAGGGAGGTGTGCTTACCGGAGAAGTGAAAGACGTACTGTTACTGGATGTAACGCCTCTGTCGCTGGGTATTGAAACCCTCGGTGGCGTGATGACCAAACTCATCGAAGCGAATACAACCATCCCCACCAAGAAAACGGAAACATTCACTACGGCAGCGGATAACCAGCCATCGGTAGAGATACATGTGCTGCAGGGAGAACGCCCCATGGCCAAAGACAATAAAACAATCGGACGTTTTCATCTGGACGGTATCCCCCCGGCACCGAGAGGAGTACCACAGATTGAAGTGACTTTCGATATTGACGCCAACGGCATACTGAATGTCTCTGCCAAAGATAAAGGCACCGGTAAAGAACAAAAAATCCGCATCGAAGCCTCTTCCGGCCTTACTGAAGATGAAATCCGGAAAATGAGAGAAGAAGCCAAGGCCAACGAAGAAGCTGACCGGAAAGCCAAAGAACGCATAGAAAAACTGAATGCCGCAGACAGCCTTATTTTCCAGTCTGATAAACAATTGAAAGAATTTGGAGATAAGCTTCCTGCCGATAAAAAAGGAGCCATTGAAAAAGCACTGGAAGAACTGAAGGCGGCCCATAAAAATGAGGACATGGAAGCCATAGACCGGGCTACCGCTGAACTCAATACAGCCTGGCAGGCTGCCAGCGAGGAAATGTACAAAGCCGGTCAGACGGCCGGAGCAGGAACCGAAGCAGGGGCTTCAGCCGGTAGCGAAGACAGCCAGAGTAGCGAATCGAAAAGTAGCGATGACGAAGTGACGGATGTCGACTTTGAAGAAGTGAAGTAATATCTGTGAGATTTGTAATATAAAAAAAGCTGTTCTGTGAGAACAGCTTTTTTTATATTATTTTTATACCCGATAGAAAATGAAAGACAACATGATACGTTCCTTATAAAAATGAAAATATTGAAAAGCCGCCTGATTCATTTTGGCTTGTTCCTGTTTCTTCTTTGCCCGGTTATTCACTTTCGGACCCAGGGACAGTCCGCCCCCGACACAATCTTTAATCAAACCGACAGCAACGGGAATAAACAGGGATATTGGAAGAAAACAGATGCAAAAGGTCATGTGATTTACCGGGGTTACTTTAAAGATAATAAACCGGTCGGAGCATTCAAAAGATATTATCCCGACGGAACACTAAAAACTCTTACGTTTTATAAACCAGCCAATGACACCGCAGAGGTAACCTTTTATTATCAGAACGGGAAAAAAGCCGCCAAAGGAAAATATTACCATAAGAAAAAAACAGGCACCTGGAAATATTACTCTTTTTACGAAGATTTTTTATCTTATATTGAAAACTATAAAGACGGACTGAAAGAAGGGACCAGCATTAAATTTTATGCTAACGGAGACACGGCAGAGATCCTGGAGTTCTCAAAAGGACACAGAGAAGGAAAATGGGAGCAGTTCTTTCCGGGAAATACCCCCAAGATGCAGGCATGGTACAAACATGACAGACTGGAAGGCTCTTTTATCCTTTTCTATCCCACCGGGGAAAAACAGGTCTCCGGTTTTTACAAACAAAATTCCCGTGATGGTACATGGAGAATGTTCAGAAAAGATGGAAAAGTAAATCTTACGATTTCCTATAAAAACGGCTTTGCGGAAAATGCCGATGAACTTGACAAACAACAAAATGCTTTGCTGGATTCGCTCATAAAAAACAAAGGACGTTTCAAGGATCCTGAAAAATATGGCATAGATATTCTGCGGAAAAGATAATATTCTTACCCTAAACCGGCGCCTGTCCATGGATACATACTTCAGATCGGTTTTGATGTTTCTGTATATTCTCATTTTCATCGTGCAGGGACATTGCCGGGAATCCGGGATATACACCATCTCTCTTACCGATAAGGAAGGAACTCCATTCAGCATGGATCATCCCGAAGCTTTTTTGTCATCTCGTTCTTTACAGCGACGGGCACGCTGTCACCTCCCTGTCACCTATGACGATCTTCCTGTTTCTCAGAGGTATATTGACAGCTTGCATACGCTGGGCATGAAAATTATCTGCCGGTCAAAATGGTTCAATACGGTTACTGCATACAGTAGGGATACGCTTTTGCTTGACACAATCACCCGGTTATCCTTTGTCCGGGAGATAAAACTGGTCAAGCCTGATCATCCTGTCAAGTCGAAACAAATAAAATGGGCCGAACCCGAAAGCCCTGCCGGAAATTCTTTTTTTCCGGTCCAGCTTCGAATGTTGCATGGTGACACACTTCACCGAATGGGTTTTACCGGGAAAGGATTACTCATCTCCATTCTGGATGCCGGTTTTTATCATGCCGACATTCTTCCGGCCTTTGATTCCCTGTGGTCGCATGGACAGATCAAGGGAACCTGGGATTTTATCGAACAGAGCCCCCAGGTATTTGATGATCATCCACACGGGATGAATGTCCTAAGCATCCTGGCGGGTATTGTTCCCGGACAGCTAAAAGGATCTGCTCCCGGAGCTGATTACTGGTTGCTGCGTACCGAAGATGTGTACAGTGAATATCCGGTGGAGGAGGAATACTGGACTGCCGGGGCAGAGTTTGCCGACAGCGTAGGATCCGATATCATACATTCCTCACTGGGTTATTATGTCTTTGACGACCCGTCACTCAGTTATTCCTATCAAGACATGAACGGCAGGACAACTACGGTAGCCAGAGCAGCCGTCATGGCGGCACGACGCGGCATGGTCGTTGTGGTCAGTGCAGGCAATGAAGGAAACAAAGACTGGCATTATATTATCTCCCCTGCAGACGCAGACAGTATTCTCGCTGTAGGAGCGGTGGACTCGCTTCAATATCCGGCATCCTTCACCTCTTTTGGACCGTCTTCTGATAATCGGGTTAAGCCGGATGTTAGCACCATGGGTGTTAACATTCTGATACAGGGATCCGACGGCACCGTTGTCCGTGGAAACGGAACTTCTTTTTCTTCCCCCCTCATCAGCGGGCTGACAGCCTGTCTGTGGCAGGCTTTTCCCGAAATGGACGCACAGGAAATCATCCGCACGGTGAGGGAAAGCTCAAGTCATTATTTGTCACCGGATCATCGAATCGGTTATGGCATTCCCGATTACCTCATGGCCTATACCCGCTTAAACCTGATCCGCTATTTTTCCGGGCATCTTTCCCCTCTGTTGGTTTATCCCAATCCTTTTACGGATCATCTCACAATCGTCGTAAAAGCCAACGAACCCGCATCTATACAGATATTGCTGTTCGACATGACAGGAAGAAAAGTTCTGGCACAAACATACGCCAATACAAAGCAAGGGATCAGAATCATTCCAACGGATATGGGAAATATGTTGTCTGCGGGGGGATATATCATGCAGGTCATCAATGGGCAAACCAGGACAACCGTCAAAATCGTCAAAACCAAATAACCGTGGAAACAAAAGACCATCTGACCCTGTCAGCACTTAATCACAGAATCAGGAAAACCTTTGAAGCAGAGTTTCCGCATCCTCTCTGGGTAGTTGCCGAAATCAGTGAAATAAAAATCAATGCCAGCGGGCACTGTTACCTGGAGCTCATCGAAAAAAAGCCCGACAGCGATCTCCCTGTTGCAAAAGCCAGGGCAGCCATCTGGGCCTATACTTTCAGGATGCTGAAACCTTACTTTGAGACCACCGCCGGCAGACCACTGGCCCCGGGCCTTAAGGTACTTGTACAAGTAAATGTCACATTCCATGAGGTGTACGGATACACACTGACCATTAAAGATATAGACCCTGTTTACACCGTCGGAGAGATGGCCCTGAAACGTAAAGAGATTATTGAGCGTTTGCAAAAAGAAGGCATTCTTACCATGAACAAACACCTTCCCTTTCCGTTGGTGCCTCAGAAAATTGCTATTATCTCCTCTGGCACAGCCGCCGGTTACCAGGATTTCATTCATCAGATCAGTAACAATCCCTGGGGATACTTCTTCAACCTGACACTTTTTCCGGCGATCATGCAGGGGTCAGAAGCGGAAGACACCCTGATAGAGGCCCTGGAAAAGATCTATGAAAAAGAAGAGGATTTTGATGTTGTGGTCATCATACGGGGAGGAGGCTCCCAGGCCGACCTGAGCAGTTTTGACAACTACCGGCTGGCCGAACATATTGCCCAATTCCCGCTACCGGTACTTACCGGCATCGGTCATGAAAAGGATGAAACTGTTACCGACCTGGTGGCTTACACCAACCTGAAAACCCCAACAGCAGTAGCAGAGTTTATTCTCGACAGAGTAAGGAACTTTGAAGAAGAGGTTACAGGAACTGCCGGCATGATCTTTCAGACGGCAAAACAACAATTATCAACCCACGATAATAACCTCAGACATTTTGTCTATGAAATTAATAGTCTGATTCAGAACCGTCTTTCAGGTCATGTAAGAAAACTGGACGGCATCAAACAAAAACTTTTTTATATCTCCAGAAAAACCCTACAGGAGAAAAAACACCAGCTGTCAGGGTACATTTATAACCTGGAACAGGAAGCCGGAAAATGTCTGGGATGGCATCATCAGAAAACAGGACTGTTGACTCTGGAGATGCCTCGGTTGGTAAAACAATATTTTACAGTCAGGAAACACCAGTTGACGATCCTGGGGCAGAGTCTCTCCTATCTTGACCCGGTCAATGTTTTAAGCAGAGGTTATTCTATAACAAGATTCCGGGGACACGCTCTGAAGCGGTCAAAGGATGTGAGCCCGGGAGAGATACTGAACACAAAACTTTTTAAAGGAGAGATCAAAAGCAAGATCATAAAATAATAGTTATAATTAAACACTTTTCCTATTTTTGCATAAATAAGGAAAACATAGCCTTTGCACTGGCATGAGACATCCACTGAAAAAAATATCTCTGATCATTTCACTCTCCGTATTTGGATGGCTTATGTCTCATGCAAACCCCTCGCAGATAGACAGTCTCTTACAAAAGGCAAGCACGGTCTCAGATTCGGGAAAAGTTATTCTTTATTCCGAAATCGCAAAAAGGTATATCGGCTCCTCTCTGTCCTCCAGTATGGAATATGCATTAAAAGCACTGTCACTGGCAGACAGTCTGGGGGATAAGCGCCTGATTGCAGAAGCATATAACCGTGTCGGGACCGTCTATTATTACCTTAACAATTATGAAAAAGCTATTTTTTATATTATCCAGTCTCTAAAGATCAGAGAGAGCCTGGATGACCAGTCTGCAATAGCCTCCTCTTACACAAACCTGGCAGTAATATATATGGCTCTCCAGGAATACAATAAAGCCATCTATTACAATACAAAATCCATAGAGCTGAAAAAGAAATTGGGAACTACAAAAAATCTCGGCATCAACTACAATAATATGATGATTTTTTATGAGAAGCTAAAAGACTGGACCAATGCCCTGTACTGGGGATACAAGACCCTGGATTTTGATAAGAACGTGAAAGATTATCAGTCTGTTGCCGATGCTTATCTGAACATAGGGGAGATTTACCACAAGCAAAAAGATTACGACCGGGCAATGAAAAATTATCAGAAAGCCCTTACAACTTCCGATACGCTAAAAAACACTTTTACTACAACGCTCTTATTAAACAACCTAATACAACTGTTTTTGGATCTTCATGAACCGGCCAAAGCTTATGACCACCTTCAAAAGGAAGAAGAGATACTGAAGAACTATTACAATCCCAGGATATTACAGGGTTTTTACAAGAATTTATCCGCGTATTACAAAAGTCTCCATGATTACGGAAACGCTTATAAGTACCTGAAGATTGCAGCAGCCTTCCAGGATACCAGCCGGGAAAATAATGCCTATGATAAGATCCTGGGCCTGCAAAAAAGTTATGACTCCCAGAATATGGAATATCAGATCCGTACGCTAAAGCAAAATCAACTGATCAAACAATTAAAACTGAAAAAGGGACAAGTCAGATTAATAGAATTTGGTATTTTCTCGGTCCTTTTGTTTATCCTGGTCCTGTTTATATCCTGGTCTTTCCGCAGGCTTAAAGGATTAAAAAACGAACTTGCTCTCCGTAACCAATCCCTGGAAAAAGCCAATATCGAGCTGTTCGAAACCGAAAAAGAACTTCAATCACTAAACCAAACCAAAGACAAATTCTTTTCCATCATAGCCCACGATCTGATCAACCCTTTTCAACCCATACTGGGCTTATCGGAACTCCTGGTTACCGACCTGGACCGGCTGTCGGAGGAAGACATTAAAAAATATGCTTCCCTGATCAAAGACTCAGCCATGCGGTTGTTTAACCTGCTGAGCAATTTATTGAAATGGACACAGGCACAAACCGGCAGACTAAGCTATGATCCTGAAAACATATCCCTTTTTGAACTTGTCAATGAAATTCTCTCTTTTTACAAGGAAAATGCACGGCTCAAGAGCATTCATTTAATGAATCATATTGATAAGGATATTCTGGTTTATGCAGACAGGGAGCTGGTAAGTGCCATCATCCGGAACCTGGTCAGTAATGCCATAAAGTTTACCAATATGAATGGATATGTCAAAATTGACGCCATAGAAAGAACTGATTTTGTCGAGGTGTCTGTAGAAGATAACGGAACCGGGATTGATTCTGTAAGGTTGGAAAAAATATTCTCTCTTGAGTCGGCTATTTCCACCCGGGGAACACAAAATGAGGAAGGAACCGGACTGGGACTTATCCTTTGCAAGGAATTCGTAGAAAGAAACGGGGGCAAAATCCATGTAACCAGCCGGAAAGGAAAAGGAACGGTATTCTATTTCACTTTACCCAGAACCAACGAGAGTAGAAAATGAGGAATATTGCTGTCATCGTCTTGCTAATAACATTGACCATTTACTCATCAGTTGGTTACGGACAGACGCATGTCATTGACAGCCTGAAAAAAGAACTCGGCCACAATCTTTCAGACAAGGAAAAGTCTCATCTGGCCAACCTTCTGGCCATTCAATATATGGAACAAAACAATATGCTGCAAAGTTTACAATATGCATATATATCACTTGAATTTGCTACCCGGGCCCATGATATAGAGACCATGAGCAATGCGTATCTAAGGATAGGTAACATTTACTCATTTGCAAACATCCATAGCACAGCTCTTGAATATTACCTGAAAAGCAAAAACATTCTGAAAGATACGGCCCTCGCTGATAACCTGGGCAGTACTTACCTGTTTCTCGGCCAAACCTATAACATGCTACAACAATATGACTCCGCCAGATATTATCTGGACCTTTCCCGGAAATATATGTCAAGATTAAAAAAGAAAAAATGGGAAAATATTTTGCTGATTCTTACGGGAGACCTTGAAAAAAATACTAAAAATCATACTGCTGCTCTGGATGATTATAATAAATCGCTTTCCAGGTTTCAGGAAGCAAAGGATACTTCAGGGATGATTAAAACCTCGTTCTATATTGCGGATCTTTGGGAGGAAACAGAAAACTATCAGAAGGAACAAGAAGTACTTCAAAGCGTCATGCAACTTGCTAAACTTGCTCACAAGCAGCATAGTACATGCAAATCAATGATAAAGCTGGCTCACTGTTATCTCAAAACAGGAAATACGGACAGAGTCATATCTCTGCTTACAAAAGGAGATTCTTGTGCTTCGGCCCTGGATGAAATAAAATTAAAGAAAGAAGTCTTTTTGACGTGGTCCGAGTATTATAATCAAACACACAACCCCCGGAAAGCTTACCAAAACTTCAACACATACCTGGTAACAAAAGATTCTATACAAACCCAGTACTTCGAACTGGTAAAAAATCTTTTGGATATCAGGTACAATACCGAATCCAAAATCAAAGAACTGGATTATTTAAAAAGGAATAACGAAATTCAAGATTTGCATTACCAAAAAAACATTTTTTATAAACACATCATTGTGGGGCTGTTTTTCTTTTTCCTCCTTACTCTGATCATATTGTTCCTGATATATATGATCAGGCGACGATCACATAGTCAATTACTTGAAACCAACAAAAAACTGGAAAAGATCAATACGGAGCTTAAAAAGAGAAAAGAAAAACAACAATTTGAAAATCAGGTCAGGAATAAACTTTTTATGATCCTGGCACATGATCTGATCAATCCATTTAATGCACTCCTTGGTTTTGCGGGATTGCTTTCGGAAGAAATGCAGGAATACAGCAGAAAAGAAATAAAGCGTCACAGTGAATTCATTTACCAATCATCCAAACAACTTCATTTTCTTCTTGAAAATCTGCTTCAATGGGCCAGGATTCAGACCGGACGATTCAAGTTTATGCCTTCCTATGTTGAAGTAAACAAAATCCTTCGCGATGTTACTGACAGCCACAAGTTCATGGCTGACAAAAAGAAAATCATGTTATCGGTTGACACTGCAGATAATATGATCGTATATGCAGACGATACGATGATTACCGTTATCCTTCAGAATCTGATACATAATGCCATCAAATATACCGGAGAGGGAGGCTCTGTCAAAATAAAAGGCACGCTGAAAAAAGACAGGGTAACTATCTCGGTATGTGATACCGGATGCGGTATTTCAAAAGAAGAAATTGATAAACTCTTTATGCTGGAACACCACTTCACCAGAAAAGGAACTTCCGGCGAGCAAGGTACCGGATTGGGGCTAATTATCTGTAAAGAACTATTGGCGCTTCATCACAGCACATTAGAGGTGGAAAGTAACCTGGATAAGGGAAGCTGCTTCAGCTTTTCATTAATGCAAAAAAAAGATAAAATCTAAACCCATGACAAAAAAACAACCAACGTATTCCGAGGCAATTTCTGAACTTGAGAATATCCTGGCAGAGATTGAAAACAACGAACCGGATGTGGATGAACTGACCGAGAAAGTCAAAAGGGCAGCCTATTTGCTTCGTTTCTGCCAGAAGAAGCTAAGAAAAGCCTCCGAGGAGGTTACTGGTATCCTGAAGAACATGGAAGAAGAAGAGGAATAAAAATCCTGTTAATCTTTTGGTTTTTTCAGTTTATGCGGCTGGATCATATGCTCCGGCGCAAGTAGTTCATCCAGTTCCTCCTTGGATAGAAGCTTTTTCTCCAGCACCAATTCATAAACCCCCTTATTCGTCTCTGCAGCCTCTTTGGCCAGCATAGAAGATGTTTCATATCCCAATACGGGGTTCAGTGCTGTCACCAGACCAATACTGTTTTGCACCATCTCACGGCAATGTTCTTTATTGGCTGTTATCCCTTCAATACAGCGAACCCGCAAGGTTTTCATGCCATTTTTCAACATTTCAAGAGATTCAAAAAGACTCTGAACAATGACCGGTTCCATAACGTTTAGTTCAAGTTGTCCTGCTTCCCCGGCCAGACTGACAGTAAGATCATTACCGATTACTTTAAAAGCAATCTGGTTGACTACCTCGGGAATGACCGGATTAACTTTCCCCGGCATAATGGATGATCCCGGTTGCATGGCCGGCAAGTTGATCTCATTCAGACCCGCCCGCGGACCTGAAGAAAGTAAACGCAAATCGTTGGATATCTTAGACAGCTTAATAGCAAGTCTTTTCAGGGCTGAAGAATACATGATAAAAGCCCCGGTGTCCTGGGTCGCCTCCACCAGGTTTTTTGCAGTCTTAACCTCCAGCCCGGTAATCTGACGAAGATATTTGACAACCACTGTTGCATAATCCGGGTCAGCATTGATCCCTGTGCCTATGGCTGTCCCTCCCATATTGATTTCCAGAAACAGATCCACATTCTCATTCAGCCGCTGTATCTCTTCTTCCAGGGTAGCAGCATAAGCCTCAAAAGACTGCCCCAGGGTCATAGGAACAGCATCCTGTAACTGTGTCCTGCCCATTTTAATCACCTGAGAAAATTCTTCAGCTTTCTTACGAAACGCTTGCGCCAACTCCTCGAGAACAATAATCAGGCTTTGGTTGCTATAAATCAATGCCAGCTTTACAGCAGTGGGATATGCATCATTCGTGGATTGCGACAGATTTACATGGTTGTTCGGATGACAATACTGATACTCCCCTTTTTCATAACCCATAATCTCCAGTGCCCTATTGGCAATAACTTCATTTGCATTCATGTTGGTAGAAGTCCCGGCACCTCCCTGAATCATGTCCACAACAAAATACTGATGATATTTTCCCTTGATAATCTCGCGACATGCCTGAACAATGGCTTTATGAACCGGCTCTTCCAGAAGCCCCAGCTCAAAATTGGCTTCGGCAGCTGCCAACTTCACCATGGCTAACGACTCAATCAATACAGGATAAAAACTTAACGTCACCCCCGTAATATTGAAATTCTCCATTGCCCTTAAAGTCTGCACCCCAAAATAACTCTCATAGGGCACATCCCGATCTCCCAGAAGATCATGCTCTCTCCTTTTCTTACCGGACACATACTGTGCAGCAGCATGCATGATCCGGGCATTGGAATATTTCATCCTTCGCGATATAACGCGTATGATATTGGAAAAGATTTTAATAGCTGTTTTTCCATGTTCAAAGAAATAATCTCGGCCAAGGATCAACACCTCGGAATCTTCGATAGCACGCGCCGATGTCGAATGAACACTATCGCCGGCAAGAGATCCCTCTCCCAGAAAATCCCCGCTCTGGAAAAAGACAAGTTTCTTTTCCTGACCATTCGTGAGAAACTTAAACAACTCTACCTCACCGGAATAAATTATGAATATGTTTTCCCGGGGGGCATTCTCCCTGAACAGGTATTCTCCTTCCTTATATTTACGGGTTGTCAGTTCATCTGCTATAATAGTAAGCTCTTTATCATTTAACCCTCTGAAAAGTTCTATGGTCCTGATAAATTTCCTGATCTCCTGTTTATTCATAATGCCTGATTTTATTGTTTCTTATCTTTGCTTCTTACTGTATTACACACTTTTTAAGGTTTCCTCATCCTGGAATTCTGCACTTTTTCCCCTTCTCTCTCCTTTCAAAAGGCAACTATCTCCTGTGCTTTTAATCGCATTTATTAAGTTCCCATATGTTTCATATGATAGGTTACAAGGCCTTTCAAGGGATAACGAACAATTTTTTCAATTTCCATACTCCTTTTTCGTGCTGTGGTTTTTAACATATCCTGAAAATAATAGGCAACCGACCCGGTAGCTCTTATCTTATCCTCAGTGTTGGATAACAACGGTTTTATATGTATATCAAACAGTTTTCCAAATTCAGACTCCAAAATGGCATGTATGGTTTTATCTGTTTGATATTTCCATAAAAAAGGAGCAAACTCCGCCAGGTAATAATTGGGTTTACCTTTCAGATATATTTCATTCTTCAGTATATGAACATTGATTTTATATTGCTTTTCAAACGCCATACTCACCTGCGGAGTTAACTCTCTGTCAAGCCAGGCCTTCACAAGTCGTAAGCCCAATGCGGCTCCGCTACCATGATCCCCAAGTAAGTAACCCAACGGGAGATTTCTTTTTATCAGAAGTTCTCCGTTCCACAATCCCGCATTTGTTCCCGTCCCCAGGATTAATGCCACTCCCCGTTCCCTGTCAAACAAGGACCTGGCAGCACCCATCAGATCATCCGCCACGGTTATTTTTGCCGACGGAAATATTTCCAGCAGTACTTTCTTAACCATGTTTCTGTGGTGATCCACATCACACCCTGCCCCATAATAATATATGCGCTCCACCTCCGCTGTTACTCCTTTCCTATTTAACCATCCGGTCATTTCCCTGCTCCAGCTTACCTGTTGATCAAAATATGGATTGTAACCGGCAGTCCTGAACAATACAATAGTTCCAGAATCCCTCACCAGTGCCCATTCCGTCTTGGTTGATCCGCTGTCGGCTATTAGTATCATAAGGTCATAAATTATTTTTTTCCACCTGATTCTGTAATCTGATGTCAATTATATCACAAACCTCTGTATTGTCCGCCGAAATCATTCTTTCCAATCCCCCATAAATTTTTCCAGCAACGTTATGAGTTTATGTGGCTGAATAGGTTTTGCTATATATCCATCACAACCAGCATCCAGCGCTTTTTTTCTGTCTTCAGACATTGCAAAAGCCGTCTGGGCAATCACCGTAATATCAGGATACATTTTCTTGAGTAACCGTGTAGCCTCATACCCATTCAATTCCGGCATTTGAATATCCATAAGGACCACATCCACATTCTCATGAGTCTTTACTTTTTCCAGAACATCCAGGCCGTTCATGGCTCTGATAACAACGGCTTTTTTCACAGATAAAATCGCCTTCAGATATTCGAAATTAGACTCGTTATCTTCGGCAATAAGCACCTTTTTTGTACTCCAGTCGGAAACAGATTTTTGTTCCTCTTCTGTTTCAGTCTTCTTTTCTACGATTCCCGGAATCTCAATATTCTCCTGTAACGGCAATACAAAATAAAACGTGGAACCTTTGCCTTCCTCTGACTCAACACTTATATCCCCCCCCATTAACTCAGCCAGATTCTTCGAAATCCACAAGCCAAGACCGGTCCCGCTAAATTCCCTAGTATAGGAATCATCCACCTGCCTGAAACGGTCGAATATTACCTTCTGCTTATCCTCGGGAACACCTACACCTGTATCTTTAACAAAAAATTTAATGGTTTTCTTTTCTGTCAATGAATACCCGAATTCGACACTCCCTTTTTTTGTAAACTTAATCGCATTACCAAGTAAATTGGATAAAACCTGTTTCACCCTTATGGCATCAGCCACAATCCTGAACTCCTGATCGAAAGGTCTGGTTAACAACAAACGAACCTGGCCCTTATGCAGTGTTTTTTCCTTTTGAAAATAAACATAAAGCTCATCAAGCAATTCATTAAGATCAAAACTGTGAGAAGCAATACGGATATGTTTGGCTTCAATCTTGGCCACATCTATGATGTCGTCTATTAACTTCAGGAGGGACTGACTGCTGAGATTGATCAAAGAAAAGTACTCCTCTTTCTGTTTTTCCTCTAACTGGTCCGACTGAAGGATATTCGCAAAACCAATGATCGCATTCAAGGGAGTACGGATTTCATGAGACATATTGGCCAGAAAAGCTGTTTTTAACCGATCAGATTCTTCGGCTCTCTCTTTGGCCTTCGTCAATTCAAGTTCGGCCTTTTTGCGCTCCGTAATATCCTCTTTTATCGCTACATAATAAACAATCTCACCTTTTTCATTTTTAATGCCGGATATGGATGCCAGTTCCCAAAATAGTTCTCCGTTTTTTTTCTTGTTTTCAAATTCCCCTCTCCATTCATTTCCTTGTGTAATGGTGTGCCACAAGGTCTTGTAAAAAGAATCAGGTAAGTTTCCTGATTTAAGGATCCTGGGGTTTGACCCTATCGCTTCTTCTGGAGTATATCCCGTAACCTCCGTAAATTTTGGATTGACATACTCAATATTTCCTTTGCGATCCGTAATCACGACAGAGGCAGGAGAGTGATCAACAGCACTGGATAATACCTTTAACTGCTTCTCATATTTTATACGTTCACTGAGATCCGTGATCGTTACCAGTACCAAATCCCATGTCATCTCATGCCCCGGGACCAACACCCATTTAATAATTGCATTAATATTCACGTCCGAGGTACTTGCTTCTACCACGGTTTCAAAAACATTCTTCCCTTCCCAAAAAGCTATACATACATCAATAAAAATAGCCACGAAGAGATTATTTATGTTCTCCGTCAGCTTTTGTTGCAAATCTTTTATACTGGGAACTCCGAAAAATTTTAATGTTTCATTATTGCAATCCAGCAAAACAATTTGTCGGAGTAGGTCCTCGATAACCTCCCGATTTTCTTCCAAATACACACGCAGATCTGTTATTCCCTGCTTATGGATATTTTTCAGCGATTCTTTTACCCCGGAATAATCATGGCTGAACAACGGGATGGGAGAATACTCAAGAATGGTCCGATATTTCAGTTCCCTTTCATGCACTTCGCGCTCTTTCCTTTTTTCTTCTGTTATATCTCTCACGAACAACCAAAACCCCTCCTTCTCTCCCTCTGCATTGTAACGCAGAAACGCCTGTACGGCAGTCATAACAACATATCCATCCTTTGTAATAAACTTTTTTTCATACTTCTGCGTTAGCCCGGTCGGCCACAGTTTTTCTAACAAAGTGTACTCCTCATCAGAACGCCAGGCAGAAGAGGTCATTTCCCAATAATTTACCTTACTCAGTTCCTTTTTATTATAACGGGTCAATCTCAGAAAAGAAGAATTACACTCAATAAAACAACCTGACCGGTCTATGGAAATGGCCCCCTCATGCATGTTTTCATGAAGGTTTCTGTATTTCTTTTCCGATGTCTCTATGATTTTTAGCATCTTGTTCTTTTCCGTCACATCCCTGAACCAAAGGATGATACTGTCCGGTGTATGGTCAACCCTTTGAACAACTACGTCAAAAGAGGCATGCTCTCCATTGCGCAATGTAAACTCCCGGGCAAGCCCGTTAAAATCATTTTCCTGATCGGACAAATGCATTTTTTCGATTAACCCGGATTCTCTAAATATTGGAAACTCATCTATGATCCTGCCTTCCAGTTCTTGTTTTTTCATCCCGAAGAGCCTGAATATCATCCTGTTCACCCGGCATATTCTTCTATTCTCATCCAGCAAAATAATTCCATCAGGGGAGTATTCCAGAATATCATCAAGGAATTTGCGTGTTTTCCGGTTTTCAGCTTCTGCCCTTTTTTGTTCATCGATGGGAACCAGAAAATTTAAAGTAGCCGGTTCCCCTTCCCAGGATATCCTGAAACCCGTAATACGGAACCAAATGATCTTCCCTTCCCCGTTTTTCCCTCTGAATTGATAAGATGCTTTATCACTTTCCCCCCTGAGTCTTTTTACCTGATTTTGTTTTACCATCTCCACATCATCCGGATGGATAAAGTCCCATACATGACCCGTAAGTAACTCTTCTTCAGTAATATTATAGAATTCTTTTACCCTGGAGTTAAAATATTTCAAATGATCTCCCTGGGTAATAACAATCAACTCCTGGGCCGAATTGAATATCTTCATGGCCAGATCCCTGTTCATATTGTCCCTTCTCTTCCTATTGCCGTTCTTGATCATGTACACAAGCAAGAGGATATCAAAAAGTTCATCCATGTTTTCAGGATTCACTCTTTTCACCCAATAAGATTTTTTTTCAGGAAAACGTTCAGATTCCTTATGATTGCTCAATAATAAAACGGGGATCTCCGTAATTGTCAGGAGGTCGTTAATCTGGTTCTCATTATCGGCACAAACGATAGCAACATCAGGACTCTTCGAATTTACTGTTTGAATAAAAGCTTCTTGCTTTTCCAGTACTTCAATATTGAGGGAAAGTATATTTTTTTTCTCAGCCAGAAAGGCATGGACTTTCTCAGGAATTTCCGAATATGATTCAGTGATATAAAAAGCGATATATAAATCTTCCATTATGCCCAAAAAATGTGAATTCCTGATTTATTTTTAAATCGGCAGTTGCAGACAAAAATAAATAAATAATCGGATAGTACAACCAAAAAAGAGGACCGGAAAACCGGTCCTCCCCCTATACGTAATGTCTTACAAACCTAAAATTAAACTTACCAAACCTTGGCTCAACGAAGAATAGTGTTCTTAATGTTACCCTTTGTAAAAATAACGATTTTTTTTAATTAATGTTACAACATTTGAAAAAAAAATTAAAAATTTTATCGGCTTTGCTGTTTCATGTTTCATCAACCCTTTCTGAAAAGCATTTTTAAAAAGGAATCTTTTAAAATCGAAGATTGATCCCAGTCATAAAATGAATGCCGGCCTGCGGAAAATACCCGTCCATTACCCTATGTTCATTACCCTCATAATACTGGTACACCCACGCATTTGTTTCATATTTTGCATTTAAAAGGTTATTGATCATGGCTGTGATGCGAAATGTCCTGAACATCTTCGTTTTTATGTTTAACGTAAAAAGAAGGTCATTAACAAAATAGGGATCCAGCTTTCGTTCTTCACTGGCAGTATTATCAATATACTGTTTACCCACATATCTGGCCAGCCACTGCAATTCCAATGGTTTTATCAACTGAATGCTAAATACACTGTTGGCAATCACTCCGGGAGAAAAGGAAAGATCTGTTTTTCCAAGAAAAAAAGAGCGTTGTGACCAGGTGTCCCAGTCATCAACATATTCTGTGAAATTCAGAATCCGGTTTCGGCTCAGGGTCAGGCTTCCTTCCCAGGACAACTTCTTTGAGTAATTTGTCATTGCCTGCAGCTCCAGCCCCAGTCGGTAACTTTTCGGAACATTGGTCATGATGGGAACCCCTACATTGTTTATCTTTCCGGTCATAACCAGTTGATCTTTATAGTTCATATAAAAAAGATTGGCATGAATATCAACGGGTCCGGCGATCCATCGCGATCCTGCTTCCAAATCTTTCAGTGTCTCCGGTCGGGGTGCTGGTCCCCCGGCAGTAGCTTCTTTGAAATCATAACGGCTGGGTTCACGATGTGCCAGGGCATACGACCCATACAGTGAGACATCGTCCGATATCTTCCAGGAAAGCCCCGTTTTGGGATTAAAGAAAAAATACCGATGTTCCTGTGTCAAATCACGCCGGTCATCATCCGGACCTTCCATACGATACCAGATCTGCCTCCCCTGCATATCCAGATACAGCCTCACCGATCCGGACAATGCATAATTGACTTTTCCGTAAAGATTAAAATCAGTTTTTATCCCCAGATTGTCATACCAGTAATGACCTTTTTCTCCGTTACTGAAATATCTGGCCCATATCACTTTACCAAAATGTCCTCCGTCATATTTATTCCAGGCTCCTCCTATATTCACATCCCACTTCTGCTTTTTCATTTTGAGGTTATATATCACCCCGTAAAAATCGTTATCCAGCCATTTCTGACGAATCAAATCCGTAGTGGTTATGGTATCGTTTCCGGCTATCACATCCTTGAGCAGATAATCTTTCAGATTCTGGTCTTCCTTATACTGTTCGTAATATCCTTTCCCATGGGTGTAATGAGCAGCCAGATTCAGAAAAACCGAAGGAGAGAATTCTTTGGAATAAAACAACTGGTAATGATTCTGCCAGTAGTTATCCGTCTCATCGTTATAATATCTGATATTCCCTTCCTCATCTGTATATTGGCCAATGCCATTGTATCGGCGGTTTGTCTTTAGCATATTTTTCGGAACACCATCCCATGCCTGGTAAGTTTTTTCATAGCCGGTCATGATCACCAGGCGGACAATATCTTTTTTCCTGCTGTACCAAGCACTGGTCAGGGCCATAGACTGCAGATTGGATGCAGCCCTGTCAATATACCCGTCAGAGGTTATCTTTGAAACCCGTGCATCAAAAGCAAACCGGTCTTTGATCAGTCCTGTACCTACCTTCAAAGTATTCCTGAAGGTATTATAGGAGCCGGCCGACGAAAATAGATCAGCATAGGGTTTCAGCTCCAGGGCAAAGGTCCGGATATTCACACTGGCACCAAAAGCTCCTGCTCCGTTGGTCGAAGTACCTACTCCACGCTGTACCTGAATGTCAGCCACCGAAGAGGCAAAATCAGGCATATCTACCCACCAGACTCCGTGACTTTCACTATCATTTAAAGGGATACCGTTCATGGTTACATTGATGCGGGTAAGATCCGTTCCCCGGATCCGAAAGGAAGTATATCCCACCCCGGCACCGGCATCCGAACTAACCACAACCGACGGCACTGTCCTGATAAGATAAGGAATATCCTGTCCGAGATTCTTTTCGGCAATCTTCTCCCTGGTAATATTTGTATAGGTAACCGGTGTTTCTGCAGAAGCTCTGACCCCAAAAACCACCACCTCATCCGTCAGAATGGCAGAAGGTTTGAGTGATACGTTTATTACGGTATCACCAGTCAGATGAATCTCGTTCTGTAACGTTTCATAACCAATAAAACTGAACTTAAGAAGATAATTCCCCACCGGTAGTTTCCTGAACAGGAAATTGCCTGAATTGTCGGTTACAGCACCCCGCGAAATCCCCGACAAAACCACATTGGCCCCAGGCATCGGCTTACCGTTCTCATCCGTAACCCGGCCCGCAAGCCTAACCTGGGAAAAAACATAAGTGCCCCATGTAACAAAAAACAACAGGAAAACAATCTTTTTCATAATGTCTTCTTTTATTTTTTTTAAACATGTGGGGAATAAGGTCAAACTCCCTGCGCCGGCATTACCCGGATCAGGTTCAAAGGGTTTGATCTCAGCCTGACAATAAGGCACCCCCGTAAATCTATACAAAAATAAAAATTATATTTTTAACGGACAAAAAATATCAACTCATAAATTCAGACGTTAAGGGTTAAAAAAAAGGAGGGTCTCCCCTCCTTTTTTTGACGTAATCCTTTTTTGCTACGCTTCTTTCTCTTCTTCTTTTTCTACTTTTAAAACTTCCTTAATTGCTTTGTAGAAAGTTTCTTTCGGAATAGCTCCCAGTGCCATCTGTGGCGCCTCGCTTTTGGGACAAAACAACAACGAAGGGATACTGCGAATGCCAAAAACCGCAGCCAGCTCCTGCTGCGCTTCCGTATCCACTTTATAAAAGTTTACCTTCCCTTTATACTCCTCTGATAATTCCTCTATAATCGGAGCCACCATCTTGCACGGCTGACACCAATCTGCCCAAAAATCTATGATACAGGGTTTGTCTCCTTTAAAATTCCATTCCTGGTCTTTTGTGTAATCAAAAACCCTTTCCTTAAATGTTTCAACTGTCAAATTTTCTGCCATTTTATTAATTTTATCTGTTTGTTATTTTAATTTGGAATGAATCAAAATACATGCCATTCACAAATCAGGCGCAAAGATAATTCTTTTATTTATAGAAACGATAAGTTTATTGTAATTTTGTATGATTATTTGGCAAAAGCATTTGAACCTTTGATAAAAATATGGAAAAAAAACATATACCCGTCTTTCCCTATCCGGAGCATTGCCTGAATCTCCCTCTTTTCAGAATCATATCTAAGGTCAGTAAACAATTTAATGTTCCGGCATATGTAGTTGGAGGCTTTGTGAGGGATTGTGTGCTCAAAAGGGATAATCCTTCCATGGATATAGACATTGTAGTTGTAGGAAAAGGTATAGAGATGGCCAGGGAAACGGCCCGGAAATTAACCCCCCGCCCCAAAGTAAGCATCTTCAGAAACTTTGGCACCGCCATGTTTCGTTATAAAAATATGGAGGTCGACTTTGTGGGGGCAAGAAAGGAATCCTACCGGAAAGATTCCCGGAAGCCGGTTGTGGAAGATGGCTCGCTGGAGGACGATCAGAAAAGACGTGATTTTACCATCAACGCCATGGCCATAGCTCTGCACCCCGCTTCCTACGGACAGTTTATTGATCCTTTTAACGGAATGAATGATCTGCAAAACAAAATCGTCAGGACTCCGCTTGATCCGAATATCACCTTCTCGGACGATCCGTTAAGGATGCTGCGAGCCATACGTTTTGCCACCCAGCTGCACTTCCGGATTGCCCCTGATGTGTTCGACGCCATGAAACAAAATCATGAAAGGATACGGATCGTCAGCATGGAAAGAATCGTGATCGAACTGAACAAAATCATGATGAGTAACAAACCTTCCACCGGGTTTCTTCTGCTTGATCAATCAGGTTTGTTAAAAGATATTTTTCCTGAACTGGATGCCATGAAGGGAGTGGAAACACGCAATAACGTGCAACACAAAGATGTATTTCTGCATACCATACAGGTATTGGACAATATCAGCCGGAAAACAGATAACCTCTGGCTGCGGTGGGCAGCCCTGTTACACGATATTGCCAAACCTGCCACCAAGAAATTCATCCAGGGCCAGGGCTGGACCTTTCATGGTCATGAATACCTCGGATCTAAAATGGTTCCGAAAATATTCAGAAGACTTAAATTGCCCATGAACGAAAAGATGAAATATGTCCAGAAACTGGTAGCCTTGCATCTTCGCCCTATCGCTCTCACCACCAACGAAGTCACTGACTCTGCCGTCCGGCGCCTGCTGTTTGAAGCCGGCAATGACATAGATGACCTGATGACCTTATGCGAAGCAGACATTACTTCTAAAAACGAAAAAAAAGTCAGACAACACCTGGAAAACTTTCAACTGGTCAGGGAAAAACTAAAAACCATCGAAGAAAAAGATGCGGTCCGCAATTTTCAACCCCCGGTAACAGGGCAGGACATCATGAAAACTTTCGGGATACCTCCGTCCAGGAAGATCGGCATACTGAAAGATGCCATCAAGGAAGCTATCCTGGAAGGTACGATACGCAATGATCGCAAAGAGGCTTACCTGTATATGATCGAACAGGCAGAAAAACTGGGCATGGAAGTAAAAAACAACCTGCTGGAAAAAGACAAAGATACTATCTGACGTCCAGTTTCAGCAATACCGGCAAGTGGTCGCTGAAGCCACCAGAATATCGCAAACCCGAATAGGTACGATAGGGAATATATCCCTGTTCCTTGTCCAGCAGAAAAGCAGGCCGAAATATTTGCACCTCCCGCACCGACCGGACAACTTCTTTTGATACCAAAAACTGATCAAACAGCCACCAGCGACGATTATAATACAGCGTCCCTTTTTTTCCCCGGTAGGCAGGCTTCATCAGGTTAATCAGATTTTCCCGGTCACACGTCATGGCCATAGATGCATCGGAAGGTTCGTCATTAAAATCGCCCATCACCAGGATCTTCCGCACGTGCGAGATGTTTCTTACCGAATCGATGGCCCGCATGAGCACCCGCGCCGCCACCTGACGGTACGGTTCGCTTTCCAGATACCCTCCCAGACGCGAAGGCCAGTGATTTACAAAACAAACCAGCGTGTCTGATCCTGCAACCAACAGAACAGAAAGGATATCCCGCGTTTTCTTTTGCGGATCATGCGAAAAATACACCGGGACCGCACGGGAGGAAAGTACGCAGACATGTTTCTTCCTGTAGAGCAATGCCACATCTATTCCCCTTTTGTCAGACGACTCATAATGAATCACCCCGTAATCAAACTTCACAAAAGGAGTCTCTTCGGTCAGATAATGCAACACCCAGGCATTTTCTACTTCCGCCAACCCGATCAGATCCGGGGGGTCCCACTCCCCCGCCGCCATAAAAACCTTATACAGATGGTTGGCTTTCTGTTGGAAACGTTTCCAGTTCCAGTGCCTTGACCCGTCAGGGGTAAACTCATCATCCAGAGTAAGCGAATCATCAAAGGGATCAAAATAATTTTCCGTATTGTAAAACATCACTACGGATAAATCCGGCTGGGAATATCCGGGTTTCCCGGCAATATATACCGGCATAAAAACCACCAAAATTATCAGAACTCTTCTATTCACCTTGAAGATATCGAGTCAATACGTTCATACGCTCCGAGATCAGGATGGCCGTCCACCGTCCGGTCATTGCCGAGCAGATCGGCTGGCACCGTCATCCCGATCTGCAGATCACCTTTATCACGGGCAAAAGCAAGGGAGTCCAGCTGAAAATCATAGTCAGCCTCCCGAACAAAACCGGGATCTTTATTAAAAAAAACAGTGTGATAATGCGTTGCATCACCATATTCCTCCGGATTTTTCACTTTCAGCAAACAATGGTCAAAATAATACTGAAATCCCACTTCATCGGAATAAGAAGACAAACCCACCTCCGCATCCTTGTTCCCGTATATAATCATGTTCAGAAAATCAGCGCGTACCAGAGCTCCCGTAACAACGGAAGTATCCCCCACCTCCAAATGATAGTAATTTGTCAATAAAAGAGAAGGCGTTGTCCGGTTGGACCAGTTCCAGTAATTGGCAATGGTACAATGTACAAAACGATAGTTCCCGCCGGTGGTGAGCGACAATGCATACGATCCGCAATCGGCAACCACACAATTCTCGCTCCGTATCCAGGCACCTACGCTGGAGATGCCGGCGAAAGTCATATGTTGTATGATTGTGTTGCTGATATGAAGGTCAGGAAAAGAATCAGCAGAATAAAAATTACCCAGATGAACCCCATAGATCCCGTTCTGAATAACGGCATGATCTATCAGATTGTGGTTGCTCCCATTTAGAAAATAAATACCGCTCCACTGTCCCGGAATATCGTCATACATCTCTTCCTGCCTGTCACCCGAAAACAGCACCGGCTCTTTCCCCGTACCCTGAACAATCAGGGTGCCACTGACATAGATTGTAGAGTTAAAATGGCTGTATATCCGTACCCCGGGTTGTATGGTCAGGGTGTGTAACGTATCTACCATCATGGAATGAATGATCAGATAGGGTTTGTCATTCTCCCAGGTTTGAGTCTGTACAACCTGACCGTCCACCAGATGCACATCCTGACCCCATGCTACAAGATCTACATCCTGCTCCTTATTGTTCAGTCTGAACACCACCGAATCCCGGACGAGCAAAGGCATATTGCCACCCAACGGATTAATGGTCACTTCTACAAAGACATACAAACTGTCACGGGGATTTATTTCAAGATCATCAACCTCCTTCCCGGCTACTCCGTCAACATTCAGCCTGTAAGGGGAAGAAGCGCCCCTGCCTAATCGCACAGAGCCTATCTTCAAAGGTTTATCATAGGGATTATGCACCGTAAAATATCTTGTGGTCGAACCTATGGTTGTAAAAATGGTATCAAAAAATACCGTATCGGTCGAAAAACTTAACCGTACATCCGGACTGGTCAGAAAATCTTCTTTTTTACAGGAAAAAAGGATACTCCCCGCAATCAGAATGATCAATACCGTTATTTTTCCAAAATTATCCATCTGCGTTCATGATCCATACAATATTCAGATATAAAGAATAACCCCACTCAGGACATCTTATTGCCTTTTCATCATATTAGATAAAGTCTTGTTCCTGTAATCCGCTGAAAGCACGAATACCTTTTATATAATAACGGTACACAATATTTTTTTTATACACCCCGAATATCGGTCCGTCTGATAATCCGGTGAGTTGTTTTCTCTTTTCCCGAAGCATTTTCATATGCCTCCAGAAAAAAACATGTGCTTTCCAGACTGCCAGATGATGCCGGAACTGTAATTCTGCCAGAAACTTCAGCGCTGCCACCCCATCCAGAATCAATCTCACCAGCATTACTTTCCATAATCTTTCTTGTGGGAGATTTTTAAAAAGCAGAAAAAGATCATTCCTGAAATTCAGATAGGTTTTTCTGGGATTAACCTCATTCAAAGAGGCCCCGCCCACATGGTACACAACACTGGCAGGAAGGGCAAACACCGTGTACCCGCTTCTTTGCATACGCCAACACAGATCTATCTCCTCCATATGAGCAAAAAAATCAGGGTCCAGCCCGCTTTGTTCATGATAAACATCAGCACGCACCATCATACAGGCTCCACTGGCCCAAAAGATCCGCATCGGGGTATCATACTGCCCCCGGTCTTCCTCAATGGCATCAAATATCCGGCCTCGGCAGAAAGGATAACCAAACCGGTCGATAAAACCTCCCGCAGCCCCCGCATATTCGAACTTCTCTTTCTCCGTGTAGGATTTGATCTTGGGCATACACGCTCCCGCTTCCGGATGGTTATCCATAAAATCAATGAGCGGGTCCAGCCATCCCCGGGTTACTTCTACATCCGAATTCAGCAAAAGATAATACCCGGCCTTGATTTGCTGCAACGCCCGGTTATATCCCCCGGCAAAACCATAATTCTCCCCCAATTCAATGACCCGGACAAGAGGGAAGCTCTCTTTGACAAAAGCAACCGACCCATCCTCCGACCCATTATCTGCAACAAAGATCTCTGTATCCTTCCGCTCACTATATTTAACCAACGTAGGGAGAAATTCCTTCAGGAGCTTTTCTCCATTCCAATTCAATATCACTATGGCAACTTTCGTCATGGAATAATTTTTATGCAACCAAAGATAACCGATATCCGGCACAGACCACTACCCATCCTCTGCATTATCCTTAAGAAGCGGGGAAACCATTACTTTTTTCTTTTTAACATCTTTTATCCCATACTTCCATCTGCGGTGGGACCATAGCCAGTATTCCGGCTGTTCAATAATAAATCTTTCCAGCATCCTGACATGCTTTTCCGTAATGGCATAGGGTTCCTCATTGTGCGGGTACAAACAACAATCGTGAAACTCCAGCTTATAATGTCCTCTCTTTTTTTTCTTCATCACCAGAAAAAAAACAGGATCACCAAACTTTCTTGCAATCTTCTCAATGCCCATAAACACAGCTGTCTCCCGGTTCAAAAACCGGGTAAAATATTCCGTCTCAAAAGGCAAAGGCGACTGGTCTGCAATAAAATAGGACATAACAGGCAACCCCTGCCGATGATAGGCAAATATTCTCCGGTATACCTGGCTCATGGGCACTACCTCATCCGTCCAACGCATACGGGCCCTCGTCAGCAACTTTTCAATCACTTTATCATGCAGAGGCTTATAGACAGCCATTACATAATAAGAAGTAGCCGCCGAAAAAGCATTGGCCCATTCCCAGTTTCCATAATGAGCGCTGGCAATAATACAATGAATTTTCTTCCGGTTCATCTCCTCAAAACGCCGATAATCATGGTTGGAAAACTCCACTCTTCGTTGCAGCTCCCGGGTGGACATATGGATCATCCGGACTCCCTCGACAATTAAATCACAGAGATGCCGATAAAACTTCCGCTCTATCTCCTGCCTTTCCCCATCACTTTTCTCAGGGAATGCGTGGTAAAGATTTTCCCTGACAACAGCTCTCCTGTATCCCACCATGTGATATAGTACCAGAAAAAGAAAATCAGAAAAAAGATAATGCACGGGCGTAGGCAACCAGGCCACAGTCCAAAAGAAGCCATAAGCAAAATATGAAAGAAATGCTTTCATCAGCTCCCGAGGTGCTCTCTGATAATACCGGATATCTCTTCAAACACCCCGCTGGCAGCTGCAATAATCTCCCGGCCATACAGATAATCCTCTCCTCCCCGGAAATCCTGCACCTTCCCGCCGGCCCTCTTGACCAATAATGCACCGGCAGCCACATCCCAGGGACTCAGGTTGTACTCATAAAAGCCTTCGTATCTCCCACAAGCCACATAAGCCAGATCGGTAGCGGCCGAACCGAGACGTCTCACTCCCTGTGTCTCTAACATAAACTTTTTAAGTACTTCCATATACGGATCGATCCTGTTGAAATTTATAAAGGGAAATCCTGTAGCCAGAAGAGTTCCGTTCAGGGAAGAGACTTTGCTTGTTTTTATCGCCTTCCCGTTGAGTGTCGGCATGCCCTCTCCGGCAACGGCAAACACTTCACGCATAGTGATCTCATATACCACCCCCAGTACCGTCTCATCGCCATGCTGCAAAGCAATACTCACAGCATAGGGGGGACTTCCATGAATAAAATTGGTAGTCCCGTCCAAAGGATCTATGATCCAGGTATATGGTTTTTCTTTCTGTTCCGTGGTTTTTTCCTCTGTAAGAAAACCACTCTCGGGCAATAAAGCCGACAGATGCTTCACCAGCATCTGCTCCGACTCTTTATCTACCCGCGTTACATAATCATGTATTCCCTTTGATTGGATATCCCCGGCAGTAAGAACGTCGCGCTGAGACTTAATAAAAGTACCGGTTTCCACAGCGATTTCGATAGTAGGAGCAAGAAGAGAAGATATATCCATGGTTACATTTTTTTCAGATCGGTTAAAAAAGCAAAGTTAAAAGATTATCTCAACCATTGTTGCTTAACAACCGGTACATTTTCATCTGGGCATCTATCCTAACTTTTTTCCCGTCTTGTTTATAAACATTGTTCAGCTCCTTATTGATGATCCGTGTTTTTACATTATCCTGAAGCTGAAGTTCCATAATCTTACGCAATTCAGCTTTCAACTGCTTGTCAAAAACAGGACTGAATATCTCCACCCGGTGATCCAGGTTACGGGTCATCCAGTCCGCCGAACCGATATAATATTCTTCCTTGTTATCATTACAAAAGATCATAATTCGCGAATGCTCAAGGTATCTGCCCACCAGACTATATACTTCAATATTCTCACTCAATCCTTTCTCTCCCGGAATCAGGGAACAAATCCCTCGTATCAGTAAAGTTATCTTGACACCGGCCTGACTTGCCTTGTACAGGCGCATAATCATATCCTGATCCACTAAATTATTTAGCTTCATAAAAATATAGGCATCTTTCCCGTCCAACGCATGCCGCGTTTCCCGGTCCACAAGCAAACATAATTTCCTGCGCATAAAAACCGGAGAGGTCAGGAAATGCTGATATTGCACCGGAAGATACGGACTCTCCAAAAACTTAAATACCTTTCCGGTATCCCTGACCAGTTCGGGATTGGCTGTCAACATCACGATGTCCACATACACATTGGCCGTCTCCTCGTTAAAATTACCGGTGCTGATGCCTGCATAACGAGTGGTTTCCTTTCCTTTTTTCCGCGAAATGTACAACAACTTTGCATGCACCTTCAGCCCTCTGATGCCAAAAAAAACATTTGCCCCTGCTTCCTGCAGTTTTTTCGACCAGTAAATATTGGAAGCCTCATTGAAACGAGCCTGCAATTCAATGACCACGGTAACGTTTTTTCCGTTCTGACAGGCATTGATCAGCGTATTCATCACTTTCGAGTCATACGCTACACGGTAGGCAGTCATTTTAATCTCCGTAACATACGGATCAATGACCGCTTCACGCAATATATCCAGAAAATGACTAAAAGGATGATACGGAAAATGCAGAAAAAGATCCTTTTCCCGAATGGATTCCAGAATGCTTGTGTTTTTCCGGATAGCAGGATGACTAATTTTAGGAATTTTTTTGTATTGTAACGACAGAGGTCCGATATTGGGAAACTTCATAAAGTCTTTGAAATTGTGGTATTTCCCTCCGGGGATAATATTATCCAGCACATCCAGTTCCAGTTTTTTGAGAATAAAATTAAGCAGATCCTTCGGGATTGCTTGATCATATACCAAACGTACCGGCTGTCCCTTCTTTCTTTCACTGATACCCTTGGTAATCTTCTCCAGAAAACTCTTGGACATATCATTGTCAATATCCAACTCCGCATCCCGGGTAATCTTAATCGTATGTGCCTCGAAATCATTAAAATGGTAAATAGAGAACACATCAGGCAGCCCGACACGTATCACATCATCCAGGATAATAATATATTTCTTCTTCCCGATCGGAGGCAAAATAATGAAACGCCCCACTTCCCGGGCCGGCACTTCCATCAATGCGTATTGTTTCTTTATCTCCGGATTTTTACTGGTCAGTTTTATGGCCAGATAAATAGATTTGTCTTTCAATTGGGGGAACGGCTTCTCTGTATCAAGCATGATGGGATTCAACGCCGGAAGAACCTTGTCATGAAACACCTTGTGCAGATATTCCTCATGTTCTGCAGGAACACTGTGCTCATCAACCAGATAAATATTATGTCTTTTTAAAGCATCTATGATCCGGAAATAGATATTTTCAAATTCTTTCTGTTGTTCCAAAACGATCTGCTGGATCTGTTTCAGGATATGCTCAGGATTGCCCCCTATCAGTTTTTTAGCTTTAATATCCAGCTCTACCATCCTGCGCAAGGATGCCACCCTCACTTTGAAGAACTCATCCAGATTATCGGAAAAAATACCAAGAAAACGTAACCTTTCGATTAAGGGAACAGAAGGATCCCTGGCTTCCTGAAGAACACGATGGTTGAACGCCAGCCAACTAATCTCTCTGTTAACGATCCATTTTTCCTTGGCCATAATATTCCTCCTGTTATCCGGCTATGTTTTTAAAACCTCCTTGGGGTAATGTATCTGGTGACTTATCAGATTAGAAGTGGCAATCTTTTTCCATGCAGAGGTATCGAACCGGAAAAAAACAAAACCGGAAGTGGGAATATTGTGAATAAACTCCTCTATGAAAAAATTAGCCAGATCGGTGATTCCCGGATTATGTCCCACTAACATTAAACATCCCACCTCATCTTCCGTGTTCCTGACAAGAGATTCCATCTTACCATAAGAAGCCAGATACATATCATCCTCCACACGGATCTTCCTGCCGGAAGATTTCATAGCCCGGGAGAACAATATCGCCGTGTGAAAAGCCCGACAGGCAGGGCTGGTAAGTATTTTATCGGGGATAGGGTATTCTTTCAGGATATACTCTCCCATCAGCAGGGCATCCCGGATCCCCCTGTTTTTCAACGGACGGTCAATATCGGTAAGATCCATATTGTTCCAATCCGACTTGGCATGCCTAACCAGAAAAAGTTCTTTCATGACTATATTTTTATAATAACTGACTTGCCAGTTCTGCCAGATAACTTCTTTCTCCCTTTATCAGGTTCACATGAGCAAAAATATCCTGCCCTTTCATTTTATCCGTCAGATAAGTCAACCCGTTTGATCCGGTATCAAGGTACGGAGAATCAATCTGTTCGATATCTCCTGTAAAAATCAGTTTCGTCCCTTCGCCGGCACGGGTAATAATGGTTTTCACTTCATGGGGGGTCAGGTTCTGTGCTTCATCCACAATAAAAAAAATATTTGACAGACTGCGTCCCCGAATATAAGCCAGGGGGGTAATTACCAGTTTTTCGTCCTGCAGCATTCTGTCAATACGCTGATAATCTTTGCTCTGTGGCGAAAACTTGTTTTTTATTACCGAAAGGTTGTCAAACAAAGGCTGCATGTAAGGCTCAATCTTCTCACTCACATCCCCGGGTAGAAAACCCATATCCCTGTTAGCCAACGGCACAATCGGCCGGGCCAGAAAGATTTGCTTATAATCCCTGCGCTGATGTAAGGCTGAGGCCAATGCCAACAGAGTCTTTCCCGTCCCCGCTTTTCCCGTTAAAGCGATGAGCTGAATTTCCTTGCGCAATAAAGCATTCAAGGAAAAAGTCTGCTCGGCATTCCGGGGTTCAATACCATACGCCTGCACTTTTTCGACACGATCCAGAACATGATTGAAAGGATCAAAATGAGCCAGCACACTCGATTTATCATTCCGGATAATAAAATACTGATGGGCAAATGGCTTTACTTTGAACGGAACACTATCCACAGGTACACTGCATTGTTCCGAATAAAGACCTGAGATCATCTCCGGATCCGCCTCTTCAATGATTTGCACCTCATTGAAAAGATCATCAATATTCACAACCTTATCGGTAGTATAGTCCTGTGCCAGAATATCAAGAGATTTGGCTTTCAGGCGAAGGTTGATATCCTTGGATACCAGAATCACCTGATAATCCGGGTACTTATTCGACACATGTTCTGCAATCGCTAAAATACGGTGATCGGCCGTCTGCTCAGGAAAAGACGATAACATCCGGTCGGAAAAAGGCTTGCCCGTTTCAATAAACAACTTCCCCAGGTTTTTCCCAAGAGGAACTCCGTCGGTAAAGAGCTTATCTCCGGCCAGCTTATCCAGCTCCCTCGTCAGCTCTCGCGCATGAAAATTGATGATCCCATTTCCCTTTTTAAATTTGTCCAATTCCTCCAGAACAACGATAGGAATAATTATATCATGTTCCTGGAAATGAAAGATACTCTGATAATCATGCAGCAAAACATTGGTATCCAGAATAAATATCTTTTTCCTGCCTTTCATATTCCCCCACTTTAATATATTTACTGTAAATATAACGGTTTATTTTTTCATTGGATATTTTACCAACCAGGAATCATCACTAAATTTGCATAAATTTTATTTTTATGGAATTTTTAAAAGGGATACAAACACGCAGAAGTATCAGGGCATTCACCAACCAACCCGTTACAGAAGAAAATATACGTATTATTCTGGAAACAGCGATGATGGCCCCCTCGGCTGTCAACTGCCAGCCCTGGCATTTCATTGTTATCAGGAATAAAGAAGCATTTCGAAAGATTATGAATGTGCATCCTTATGCCACGATGTTATCGACTGCTCAGGCGGCTATTCTGGTTTGTGGAGATAAGAAACTTCAGCATGATGACGGCTACTGGATCATGGACTGTTCGGCAGCCACAGAAAATCTGTTATTGGCGGCTCATGCCCTTGGAATCGGAAGCGTATGGATCGGCGTTCATCCCAGAGAATCAAGGAAAAAGGCTATGCGTCAACTCTTTAACCTGCCGGAGCATATAGAACCGCTGGCACTGGTGGCATTGGGCTATCCCGCCGAAACTCCGGATCAACCCACCGACCGTTATAAACCGGATCGGATTCATTTTGAGACATGGTAGAAAAGAAACGATTCGGAAGCTACCGGGAAGTTCTGGACTTTCTGTTTTCATCCCTGCCCATGTATCAAAGAACAGGTAGTGCAGCCTATAAGATTGACCTGGAGGTTACACATACTATGGATGCATATTTCCATCATCCCCACAATAAATACCCTTCCATACATATCGCCGGAACCAACGGCAAAGGATCGGTATCACATATGTTGGCCTCCGTGTTACAGGAAGCAGGCTTGAAAACAGGCCTTTACACCTCTCCTCACCTCAAAGACTTCAGGGAACGCATCAAAATCAACGGAGATCTTATCCCCAAAAAATATGTCATAGATTTTATCAATGATAATTTTTCTTTTTTAAGCAAAATAAAGCCTTCTTTCTTTGAGATGACCGCTGCTATGGCCTTTCAATATTTCTCAGAAGAACAAGTGGATATTGCGATCATCGAAACCGGCCTGGGAGGACGGCTCGACTCTACCAACATTATCCATCCCGTCTGTTCCGTTATCACCAATATTGGACTGGATCATACACAGTTTTTGGGGAAATCACTCCACGAGATTGCGCACGAGAAAGCCGGAATTATTAAAGATCACACCCCTTTAGTGGTCGGCAAAAGTCAGCCGGAAACCGAACCGGTCTTCCGCAAAGCAGCAATATCCCACAAGAGTAATATCTTTTTCGCCGACCAGCATATTGATATCCCTTATTCTATGTTCGCGCCTAACGGCAACCAGGTATTTACGGTCCACAAAGACCAGAAACCCTTTTTGTCTAATCTTGAAACAGATCTGGCCGGTACTTATCAGCGTGAAAATACAGCAACTGTGATTCAGGTAATTGACATATTAAAGGACCAATACCGGGTAGATGAACATGTTCTGAGAAAAGGTCTGAAAAATGTCATCCGAAACACTGGACTGCATGGCCGGTGGGAGGTAATCAACCAGCATCCTTTAACAGTATGCGACACAGGCCACAATGTGGAGGCTTTCAGATGGATCCTTCCACAACTCAAAAACACACCGTATAAAAAACTTCATGTGGTCATTGGTTTTGTCAATGACAAGCATTACCGGGAGATTCTGGAGATGTTACCCAAAGATGCTCATTATTATTTTACCCAGTCAAACATCCCCCGTGCACTTCCGGCAGAATTATTACTCCAGGAAGCTGAAAAATCAGGATTGTCGGGTATGGTCGTAAAACCCGTTTCTCTAGCGGTTAAAACTGCCCACAAACAGGCTGATAGGTATGATCTTATTTTTATCGGTGGTAGTACGTTTGTGGTTGCAGAAGCAATGTACTAATAACCCCAGCGCTTCATGCTGAAATGAGGATGACATCAAATTACTTTCGTGATCCGGTCAGGGAGCCTTTTCAACCCAACCTGAAAACCCGGCTCACTGCGTTCGCCAGGTTTTTTCTATTACACACTTGCTTTTGAGCAAGCTCAAGCAAGTGTGTAATAGAAAACCCCATACTTCGTATGAGGTTTTCAGGTTGTGGGCGATACTGGATTCGAACCAGTGACCCCCTGCTTGTAAGGCAGGTGCTCTGAACCAACTGAGCTAATCGCCCCGGCATCTCCTAAAAGGGAGTGCAAAGATATACACTCTGTTTAATAATCCAAAATGAAGATATTCTTTTTACCTGATTTGAATTCAGATCCATCCTGCAAAAAAAATCCTTTTTTGTATTTATATTTATTTAAAGAAATATTTAAATATATATTTAAATATTTATATTCACTCTCAGTTCCAAAGAACTCTTCCTCTGTTATATCTCAGATATCGCCTTCTGTATCAAGAGTATTACGTTGTGTACATTTTCCTGAAATACCTTAAGAACCTCCTCCCACCTGACCGGTTCCTCATCATCCCGCCAGCTGTCATAATCGGTGCTCATAGCTATGCTGGCATAGGGTAATCCGATTTCATTGGCAAGGACCACTTCCGGAGCGATGGTCATATTGATCACATCAGCACCCCACTGCCGAAACATTCGTGACTCGGCCCGTGTAGAAAACCGGGGTCCCTCGATGGTAACAATGGTCCCCCGGGGTTGAAAAGAAAGCGAAAGATGCCGGGCAGTATTAATCAGAACCTCACGCATATCTTTATGAAATGGATCTGCCATGGGGGTATGCTTCAATTCCCCCGGGTTGAAACGCTCGAAAAAAGTACTGACCCGGTGTTTTGTAAAATCTATGATTTGGTCAGGGATCACAATATCCCCCCGGTGTATCTCCTCACGCAGACTGCCGCAGGCAGTAGTAGTCAGTAAGTGGGTACACCCTGCTTCATACATGGCATAGATATTGGCCCGGTTATTTATCTGGGTGGGAGGAATTGTATGTCTTTTCCCATGACGTGACAACAGAACCACTTCCGTTCCCTCAATTTGTCCGTAAATCAGCGAAGAACTGGGTTGTCCGTAAGGAGTTTTCACTATTTTTTCCGATTCTTTCCTGAAGATATCCGGTTCTTCCAATCCCGATCCGCCGATTATCCCAATTCTCTTCATTCTTGCCTTTTTAGAACGTACCAAATGACCCTTACTGTTCCAATAAAGAATCTATTCCTTTTTCCGAAGCCTCACAGATTCCCTTTTCAGTAATCAATCCCGTGATCAGTCTCGCCGGAGTAACATCAAAAACGTAATTGACCACCGGCGTTTCCGGAGGAACAATATTTACTTTTTTGAGCTGTGACCCCATCATCCCTTCCATCTCAATAAGCTCGCGGGCAGCACGTTGTTCTATTTCAATATCTGTAATACCATCCTGCAATGCCATATCAATGGTTGAGAAAGGAAGCGCCACAAAAAAGGGTATATGATTATCCTGGGCAGCCAGAGCTTTCAGGTACGTACCAATTTTATTTGCAGTATCGCCCATTTGGGTGGTATGGTCACTTCCTACTAATACAATATCCACCATTCCGTGCTGCATCAGATGCCCCCCGACATTGTCAGCCACCAGGGTGCAAGGCACTCCCGCTTGTTCAAGCTCCCACATGGTCAACCGGGCACCCTGATTTCGCGGTCGCGTCTCATCAACCCATACATGCACAGGAATACCTTGTATATGTGCCTCGTAAACAGGAGCCAGAGCCGTGCCGTAATCAATGGTTGCCAGCCATCCGGCATTACAATGGGTCAGAATGTTTACCGGTTTCCCCTTCTTGTTTTCCGACAGTTCCCGTATCAGTGCATATCCATATTCCCCGATACGACGACAGGCAACTTTCTCCGCCTCCAACATTTCCAGAGCCCGTTTCAGCAAAGCAGCAGGAATCGCAGCAAGATCTGACAAAGCATAATAAACTTTTTGTTGTTCTCTAACGGCATGGGCCAGATTTACCGCAGTGGGCCGGGAGGAAATCAGATATTCGGCTGCATGATCCAGCCTTTCCTGCAATTGCGGATCATCGGCATGATTATAGGCATTCAAATACATACCGAAAGCAGCCAGCACACCAATCACAGGAGCCCCTCGTACGGTCATCTCACGAATGGCAAGATAAACCTCTTCCACATTCTCCAGAACTACTATCTGAAACTCCCAGGGTAAACGCTGCTGATCTATGACCTTTACCTCTCCGGGATCATTCTCATCAAACCATAAAGATTCATAATATTTACTGCCTACTTGCATACCCGGAAAAATTTCTACTTTTACAACCTCTTTACCTACAAAAGTAATGAACCATTATGAAGTTTCCCAAAAATATAAAAAATATTATCTTTGATTTGGGAGGTGTAGTCATGGATCTGGATATTGAAAAAACCAAAAAGTCCCTTGCCCGGCTGGGCTTTAACGAATCTATGTTCCACCTCCAGGAAGTACCGGAAAATAAAAATATCTTCATTCTGCTGGAAAGAGGGATTATCTCAGAAACGGAATTTTATTCTGAACTGAAAAATATCATCGGAAAACCGGTCACCTCAGAACAGCTTAAGACCGCATGGAATGAGATGATTCTAGGTTTCCAACCCAAAAAAATCAGACTGCTGCAGGAATTAAAATCAAAATACCGAACTTTTTTATTAAGTAACACCAACATCATACACATAGCACGTTGTAATGAAATCCTTGCACAAAAATATCATTTGTCCGGCCTCGATGAGATGTTTGAAAAAACTTACTATTCTTACAAAACAGGGCTACGGAAACCGGAAACTTCTATCTTTGAATATGTCCTGCATAACAGCAGTCTCATTCCTTCCGAAACATTGTTTATTGACGACTCTCTCATCCACCTGGAAACCGCAGAAAAATTAGGAATAAATACATTTTATCTGACACGTAATGCTCCTTTGATCCTGAGCCTGTAACGAAATGCATTGTTTCGTTCATCTTTAATATTATACATTTCGTCAAAAACAGCCGCCTAACCGGGAAAACAAATAAACAAATATAATTTGCAGGCGTATATTGCCTTGTTAACCAATAGTAGGATACTGATAATAGTGATTTAAATATCGTTATATTTGATTGTGACTGAAAAAATTTATTAATTCGTACTGAAATGCAACTATTTTGAAGCAATTCAGGTCAAATAACTAAGGTTGAATCTATTCGTTATAGTTATAAAAACCCAGCATGAAACACCGAATAGCCATGGTAAGAAAAGGTATTCCCTTCGTACTGTATAGAATGTTATTTCCTGCTATACTTCTTTTCATTTTTACATTTTCCCTTAAAGCACAAACATACAATATTGACGATTACAACGGTCAAACCGTAAACATTTGCGCCGGCACTTTTTACGACAGTAACAATGGGGCAGGAGACTATTATGACAACAATGAAACCTACATCGTAACATTCTGCTCGGACAACAGTGATCATATCAACTTTGACTTCACTACTTTTGAAATACGGACAGGGGATACTCTTTGGATCTATGACGGTCCTGACACCAGTGCTCCGCTGTTGGGCGCCTACACGGGAGAAGGCCGTAGTTTTTCGATAGCTTCTTCCGGAACCTGCTTAACTTTTCGTTTCGTTTCCGATCCACAATATACCCGCGAGGGATGGGTTGCTTCTATATCCTGCGGAACTTGTTTCCCTCCCGTAACCTCCCCCATCACACCCGGTGACGCCAATGTATGTGCCGGAGAAACAATAACATACTCAATAAACAATCATACAGGCTCAACCTATGATTGGACGGTCGTGAACGGAGCTCCTGCCTCCTATTCCGGTTCAAACACACTGGATATTACATGGAGTTCGATAGGGGGTATCTCCGGGTATGTCAAGGTTGTGGAAACCGGTAGCTGCGGAGCCAAAGACTCCAGCGAACTGGTGGTGGATATTAATAATGCCCCTCTGGTAAGTTTTAGCGGTCTTCTTTCCGATTATTGCATTTACGACGAAAACGACACTCTTACGGGTATTCCTGCCGGAGGTGTCTTCAGCGGAGATGGAATAACAGACAGTATATTTTCCCCGGCCATAGCAGGCCCGGGACCTCACACCATCATTTATTCTTACACCGATCCCACTTCAGGATGTACAGGTCAGGACAGCCAGACCACTACCGTGCATGACACTCCGGCCGTCAACCTTACCGGTTTGGATACACTCTATGACATCAACGACCCGGCGGTGACACTATCCGGCAATCCTGCCGGTGGAGTTTTCTCCGGACCTGGCGTGACCGGGGATACCTTCTATCCGGATTCTGCCGGCGTAGGCATTCATCAGATTATATACCAATATACCGATGCTTCGGGATGCACCAACGCAGACACAGCCTACACCGAGGTCAGAAATTACGACTTTAAAGCAGGTGCTATCATCCTTTCGGACATAGATAATTGGTGTTCCTCAGATGCCCGATACTCCACCATTGGTGCAACACCGGACGAATCGAGAGGTTCCTGCTGGCCTAACGGACCTGGCTTTAACCGCTGGTTTAAGTTCCGGGCCACCACAACCCAGGTATTTGTACAGGTGAAAATTGGCGGCGATGAAGGGACCATGAGATATCCCCTGGCAGCCATATGGGATGAATCCGGATCACAAATTGCCTGTACCCGTTATGCAAGTCAATATAGCGACATCAGTCTTGGAAGTGCCGGCCTGACACCGGGAGAATGGTATTACATCTCCGTAGATAACTACAACAACGCAGGTTACAGAGGAACCTTTACCCTGTGTGTTGACGATTCGGTTAACAATGATTTCAAAGCCGGGGCTATTGAACTAACCGACTTTAACAACTGGTGTTCCGGCAATGCAGCTTATACCACCATGAACGCTTCGCCGGATGAATCCAGAGGAAGCTGCTGGAACACCGGCCCCAACTTTAACGTCTGGTTCAAATTTCAAGCCACCTCCAGCGATATCAATATCACCCTGAAAACAGGAGGCGATGAGGGAACACTCAGGTATCCCTACATTGCATTATGGGATGATTCCAGCAATGAAATAGCTTGTGCCAGGTATGCCGGATCCTATTCGGACCTCTCCATCGGATCTACCAGCCTGGTCCCTGGAAACTGGTACTATATTTCCGTGGACAATTATAACAATGTAACTTATCGCGGCACCTTCACGCTATGTATAGACAATACCATTACTTACGATTTCAGGGAAGGAGCCCTGGAGATTCCCGATACCGGTGTCTGGTGCTCGGGTGATGCCGCTTATTCCACCATGAATGCCTCTGCTGACGGAATAAAGGGAAGTTGCTGGAATACCGGCCCCAACTATAACCGCTGGTTTAAATTCCAGGCTACCACCCCTCAGGTACTCGTTCAGCTAAAAACCGGAGGTGATGAGGGTACACTCAGGTATCCTTACCTCGTTTTGCAGGATTCGACAGGAAATGAACTTGGCTGTGCCCGCTATAGCTCCACATACAGCGATCTTAGTGTCGGAGCTACCGGACTTACCGTTGGAGACTGGTACTACATCTCTGTGGATAACTATGCCAATAACGCTTATAGAGGAACTTTTACCCTTTGCGTTACGGACAGTATTGATTATGATTTTAAAGCAGGAGCTATTGAATTAACCGATATAAATAACTGGACCTCTTCCGAAGCTGCTTATACCACTATGAACGCCTCGCCGGATGAATCAAAAGGTTCTTGCTGGCCTAACGGACCTGGCTTCAACCGGTGGTTTAAGTTCCAGGCTACCAACAATATGATAACGGTAAAAGTTAAAACAGGGGGTTCTGAAGGAACATTGCGCTATCCCTATGTAGCTATCTGGGACGATTCCAACGCAGAAGTCGCCTGCACTCGTTATACTTCCGCGTATAGTGACTTATCCGTAGGGTCCAATAACCTGATACCTG
>JAGGWN010000044.1 GCA_021157415.1 Bacteroidales bacterium
GGTCTTTAATACTAAATATTTTTTGTGATTTTATATAATATTCAATTATTTGCATTTTCTTTTTAGTATGTTCGTAAGTCCAAGAAATATGATTAGGTGGGTTTAACCAACTACCATTATTATATTTTAATAATAAATTGTTTAGTTTCATGACCTCTTTATTCTCGATATTACATTTTTTATTATACATATTTTCTTTTAAAACATTTCCCAAAAATATACCATTCTGACCTAATGTTCCAGTAAGACAACTTGTTCCACTTCTATGCATACCAAGAATCAAAATACATCTGGATGATATCTGTTTTTTCATTTTTTATTAGGAGTTGTTTCGCTGGAATTCATATTAACCCATCATGCCCCACCACCACACTCCCCGGCCTTAAATACTTCTCCACGCGGCGGGAGATCTTGTCCGGGGTTTGACGAGGGGAGAAGTCGCCGGTCATAAGGTCCCACATGACGATGGTGTATTTCTTTTTTAACACGCGGATTTGGGAGGGACGGATGCGGCCGTAAGGCGGACGGAATAACCGGCTGCCAATGATTTTGTCGGCCTGCTCTATGTCTGCAAAATACTTTTTGTTAGAGGTGGTCCAGCCGCTGAGGTGGCTGTAGGTATGATTGCCCATGCCGTGTCCTTCTTTTTTTATCCGTTCAAAAATAGCCGGGTACTTTTCTACCTGTCTGCCGACACAAAAGAAGGTGGCTTTGATGCCATGTTCCGCCAGCAGGTCGAGGAGGCGGGGCGTACCTTCCGGGTCGGGTCCGTCGTCGAAGGTAAGATAGACTGCATTGTCTTCGGCGGGCATACGCCACACCAGGTCCGGGAAGAGTCTTCGTAATAAGTCCGGTGGCCGGTAGTAGAACATCATTGCCGTTTTCAGGAGGTTTGAATGATTTTGCGGTACTTATTATATATTTCTCTCAACTGCTTCTGCCGTTCAGGCGTGTCATACTGCCGGGAGATTTCTGCAACATTTTGCAGGATGTACATATCCAGTGGAATGACCTGGTCCAGACCGGTCATCTTGTTCCTGGGCAGGGTAAGGAAGAAATCCAGCTCTTCTTTCATGTTTTTCACAAGTCGGTCAGCAATGTTTCGGGCACGGGCCGTATCCCCTACCAGATAATAATCATTGACCAGAGGCATGGCAAAATAGTTGAAATCTACGATTCTGTCGGGGATGAGTTGCAAGCATTTATCCAGCACTTTACGGGCCGAGTCTTTGCGGCCTTCTTCAATCAGGGTGGAGGCCAGGCGGCTGAAAACATTCCGGTAGTTGGAAAGCATGCGCCGGTTGTTTTCGTCCAGATAAACATGGGGATCGGTGATGTTCCCCCAAACGAATTTATTCATTAGATTATCATACATAATGCGGCTATCCACCCGGCCTGCCTCGGGATTCCTATCTTTTTTAGGGATGGGTACCACCCGGTAAGCCATGCCTTCGTCCTGGAAATAGTTCTGCAGTCCCAGGTAGGAGGAGGAGTTGACCGTGATGGCAAAATAAACCGGTCGGTTCCATGCATTGTTGGAGAGCAGGTCTAGCACCATCAGATCATTTTTGTACACCACATTTTTATTGTACTTCCATTGTATACTGGACACAATTTTATCCGATGACCATGGTGGTACGGTTCCGTTCCGTACAACTTTGGCAGAATCTACCGGAATAGAAAACATGTTGGTGGGGAAATAATCGGCCAATTCTCCTCTGCCGTACGGACTGGGGATCTTTGTCTTGGGGTTGTCATCGGCCACAAAACGCATCAGTTTTTTGAGATTGTAATATTGGTTGATCCGGTTCCGGATAAGCACGATATCGCGTTTTCCCAGGTACTGGTCACGGGTGAGTGAGAAAGGTACGGGATCGGAGTCATAGGCTTTTCTGCGCAATTGGTCAATATACCAGTCTGCTCCCAGGTAGCTGAGGTTGGTGACCCGTACGTCGGTGCGGAAGCCTTCAACTTCCTGCACATACCAGAGAGGGAAGGTGTCGTTGTCGCCGTTGGTGAAAAGGATAGCGTCCTTTGAACAGGAACTGAGATAGTTCTTGGCAAAGTCGCGGGCCGTATAACGACCTGACCGGTCATGATCATCCCAGTTTTCTTTGGCCATGAGGCCGGGTATGAAAAGAAGGGCTAGAAGGGTGATAAATAAAGCCTTTCCTGCATGTGGAATCTTTTTGGGAAGGGCTTCCACCAGACCGGCAACTCCGATTCCGATCCAGATAGCGAAGGCATAGAAAGAGCCGGCATAGGCATAATCCCGTTCACGGGGTTGGTGTGGATACTGGTTCAGATAAACGACGATGGCCACACCCGTAAAGATAAACAGGAGCATTACCACCCAGAAATCCTTGTTGGCCCGTTTGTAATGAAACCAGGCACCGATGAGTCCCAGGAGGAGAGGTAGCAGATAATACCGGTTGCGGGCACGGTTGTTTTTCAGGTGAGAGGGCAGCTTGGCCTGGTCACCCAGACGGGGGTTGTCAATGAAGGGGATCCCGCTGATCCAGTTACCGTGGATCACATCTCCGTGTCCCTGGATATCATTCTGGCGGCCGGCAAAGTTCCACATGAAATACCGCAGGTACATAAAACCCAGTTGGTAACGGAAGAAAAAGCGCAGGTTTTCTCCAAAGGTGGGGACGGTCTCTGTCTGTGTCTTCCCACCCAGGTTGACTTGTACCGGTTTACCCCTGATATGTGCCCATTGCTTGTAGTCTTTGATACGTTTGGCATCACGGCTGTACATACGGGGAAAGATCGTTGTAAAACGGGGGTCATACACATACTTTACTTTTCGCTTGATCACAGCATATTTCCCGTCTTTAGGCGCCCAGGTCTTTTTGGTGTATTGAATATCAGTGATGGGGGCATTGTAATAAGGGCCTTTGAACAGGGGCCGGTCTCCGTATTGCTCCCGGTTAAGGTAATACAGTAATGAGAATACATTGTCCGGATTGTTTTGATCCATAGGGGTGTCGGCATTGGCACGGATCACCGTGGCGGTATAAGAGGAATAGCCGATCAACAAAACAGTGAGACTCAATAGAGCTGTGTTCAGAATGGTTTTTTTCTTACGTATGGAATAGCGGATGCCCCAAACGATCCCAACGATCAGCAAAGCCAGATAAAACAATACCCCCGTGTGATAAGGCAGTCCGAAACCATTGACGAAAAGCAGCTCGAACCATGATCCGACGATCACTGTACCAGGGATTATAACGTACATGATGAGCCATAACAAGACAATGGCGATCAGAAAAGTTACCACGATTCCTTTGGGGGTAGGCTGGTATTTTCGGAAATAATAAACGAAAACAATTGCCGGGATAGCCAGTAAATTCAGCAGATGAATACCGATGGAGAGGCCGATGAAATAAAAAATCAGGATAATCCAGCGGTTGGCCTGTTTGGTGTCAGCCACATTCTCCCATTTCAGGATAGCCCAGAAAACCATTGCTGTAATGAGGGAGGAGGTGGCATAGACCTCTCCTTCAACGGCCGAGAACCAGAAAGTATCAGAAAAAGTATAGGCGAAAGCACCTACCAGGCCACTGCCCAGGATGGTCAGGATCTGCCCGGTAGTGAGTTGGTCATTGTCAGTTTTGTAAATCTTGCGCACCAGGTGGGTAATGGTCCAGAACAGGAATAGGATGGTCAGGCCGCTGGCCAGGGCCGACCAAGAGTTGATCAGCACCGCAACATGTTGTGAGTCTTTCGCAAAAAGGGAGAAGAAACGTCCGATGAGCATGAACAGGGGCGCTCCGGGAGGATGACCAACTTCCAGCTTATCCGCCGTGGCAATGAATTCCCCACAGTCCCAGAAACTGGCAGTGGGCTCCATGGTGGAGAGATAGACGAAGGAGGCGATGACAAAAACGATCCATCCTGCAATCCGGTTGTATTTTTTGAAGTTGTCCATGCTCTGCAAATAAAAGATAAGGTGGGGTAAAATTAATAAAATAATGGAAGAAAATATGCAAAACCTGTCAGCGAGGCGGCTACCGGTATGCTAACAATTAACCGACACTGCCAGGATACTTCGTACGCTGGCAGGTCAGGACAAAAGCAAACCTGTCAGCGAGGCGGCTACCGGTATGCTAACAATTAACTGACTCTGCCAGGATACTTCGTACGCTGGCAGGTCAGGACAAAAGCAAAACCTGTCAGCGTGCCGGCTACCGGTATGTTAACAATTAACCGACTCTGCCAGGATACTTCGTACGCTGGCAGGTCAGGACAAAAAAAACTTATTAGCGGAGTGGCTACTGGCATGCTAACAATTAACCGACACTGCCAGGATACTTCGTACGCTGGCAGGTCAGGGTATGTAAAAACATTTTTCCTCTTATATCTAATGAAATACCAGAGAGATTGTTTAATTTGCAGGGTATTTTGGATTGTGCGATGCAAAGAGCAGGATATTTTTTATTAGGATGGGCATTTTTTCTGATGCAAATTATGCCGGCGAACGGGCAGGAGAGCATATTGCCCGTTTTGAACCATGCGGACAGTCTGCAGGCAGAAAATGCAAAGATCCTTTTTTTACGCCTGTCCAACAATAATTTTCTGTTCGATGCTGAATATTTCAGCCCGCTGGAAGACGGCTATACCTGGATCGGTCTGCAATTTCAACCTGAGATCTCTTATCAGGTCTCACAGCATTTCCTTATCCATGGTGGCGTGTACCTGTTGAAATATTCCGGGCGGGAAGAGGTCTCGGATGTTCGTCCTGTATTTTCAGTAACCTATCAATTCAATCCGGCAGTTTCGCTGATCATGGGAAACTTGTACGGTTCGCTGAATCATCATCTTCCGGAGCCATTATATAAATATGACCGTTCCATATTTGATTATCCGGAAGAGGGAGTGCAGACACTGGTTCACACTTCCTGGCTGGAAGGGGATTACTGGTTGCAGTGGCGTAATTTTATTTTACCGGGTGACCCGCATCAGGAGGAGTTGGTTTTCGGGACCTCTTCCCTGTTCAAAATATCTTCGGAAGATATGGACTGGCGTTTTTCCATACCGGTATATACCCTGATCAACCACAGAGGGGGACAAATAGATGCTTCGCCCCGGCCGGTGCATACCTTCGGCAACCTGGCTGCCGGGGTGAAAGTTGACAAAGATTTATCAGGCAATTTTTTTCGGGATCTTGTCCTGAGCATGGTGGCATATAACTATTTTGATCAATCCGGTACTGCCTTGTTCCCTCTTTTCTCCTCGGGATTTGCCCTGCAGCCTGAGGCGTCGGTGTCGGGGAAAACCCTCTCCCTGCGGGGCGGATATTGGTATGGCCATGATTTTTATTCCCTGCTCGGTGAGCCGTTGTTTGCTACAGCATCCGGAAAGACAGGGGTTAATGCTGCTTATCACAACCGCCACCTTTTGACGCTTAAATTGCAGTTTCAGAAAAATTTGGAAAAAGGTCTGAATTTTTTCTTTTATGGTAACGGATTTTATGACCTTGGCTTGGGAAGGTTTGATTACAATGTCGGGCTGCAGTTGCTATTCAATATGGATGTGAGATTGGCAGGACCGAAAAGATAAAGGGAGGTGTTTTCGCATTATCTCTTTATCGCGTCATCACTTCATCGTATTGGATTTGTCAGGTGGTTTCACGCAGATTTCTCAGCTTTTTATGATAAACCGCCAGGGGACATTTTTCCAGTAATCGCCGGCGTAGTCCACGCCAATACGCGGCGAGGTGGTGTATCCGGGCCTGAGGCCGGTATCTTCGAGCCACATGCGGGTGGAGGTGGGAAGGTCTTCTTTGTTGAAAGTTTTGTCAATTTTCAGATGGCGGGTCAGTTTGCCGGGACCGTCATAACCTTTGATGCCCCGGATTAAAACAGCCTGGGGATGGCCTGCCGGGCCTGTGACGACATTCATCATCCAGTACATCCCATATATTAAATAAATGTATAATATCCCACCGGGCTCGTACATGACGGAGGTGCGAGGCGTTTTGCCTTTGCTGGCGTGGCAGGCCTGGTCTTCCTCCCCGCGGTAGGCTTCTACCTCTGTGATCATGAAAATGCCGGTTGTCCCGTTATCAAATTTCCGTATAAGAAGTTTTCCCAGAAGCTCAGGAGCTACCGTAAGCACATCACGACGGAAGAAGGAATGATTCAAACGGGAATGGTTCGTGATTCGTGTTTGGTGGTTCCTAGTTCGTCTATCATCTATCATCACTTATCCTTCAATACGGTGTTTTATCTTCCAGATTTTTCCATTGATTGAACGGTTTCAGCCTTTCCTCTACCGGCAGATGACTATGTGGCAGATGGCGTTGGGCAGGGGGTAGCGTCAGCTCGGTATAGATCATAGCATCGCGGAAACCGGCGTTGGCAGCCTCATCACGCGAGGCGGCAAAGACCACACGGTCGATATTGGCCCAGTAAATAGCCCCCAGACACATGGGACAAGGCTCGCAGGAGGCATAGATAACCGTTCCCTTCAGATCAAAGGTATGTAATCTTTTGCCTCCCTGGCGGATCACATTAACTTCGGCGTGTGCCGTTGGATCATAATCCAGCGTGACCGTGTTACCGGAACGAGCAATGACCTCATTGTTTTTTACCAGTATGGCGCCAAAAGGTCCTCCTCCTTTTTTTACACTCAGTTCCGCTTCCCGTATTGCTTCCCGCAGATATTTTTCGTCGTTTTTCCTCATTCTATCACCTTATTTTTATCCGTATAATAATTCTTTTGCCACCGAGGCTCCAGAGCACTAAGAAATACAAAGATATGCATTACTGGTTTTATATTGATATTGCGAGCATAAATATATGATACTTGGAGTACCTTGGTATTTCCGTGCTTTAGTAAATAACTCGTTTATTATCATTATTAATAACCGGAAAAAATTCAGGAGCTTTCATTATGAACTGTAAATCGCCTGAGTCTTGTTTCCTTTTTAATTCCAAAAATCAGTATTGAATAAAAGAAAACCACAAAATAAACACCCACCTGGGTCTCCAGCGTATCTTCATACAACATCGAGAGAGCGGCGATGATCAGGAATATGACGGCCGGATAGTCATGTTGCTTTTTTTCAAAGAAGAAAGGAGAGAAGAAAGCAAACAGAAACCATAGAAAACCAAAAATTCCGTATGTTAGCCAATACGTCAGATACTGGTTATGGGCCCGCAGACGCCAGTCCGGTGTCAGGGAGCTGTGATTTTTCTCATAATAGGTGTAGTACATATCCGGTACGTCTCCGGTCCCCACTCCGAACCAGACATAATCCCTGGCGATCTGCCATCCTGTTTTCAGGTATTCCACGCGTTGGATGTGGGAGTGTCCGGAGAGCTTTCCTTTTTTATACTGGTTCATCTCCCAGAGAACCTGGTAGAAATAAGGATAGAGAGCCACCCGGTGGGCATAAAGATAATTGGCCATACCATTTTCTACATTGTGAATATCTTCCGGGTTCATCCGTGCAAATCCTGCCGAGTCTTTCCGGAGGTTCCGGGAGGTCATATATCGGATCAAGGTCCTGCGCAGTTCCTGACCACGCAGATCATAGCCATCATAATCCAGTTTACTGTGGCTGTTCCATGCCTTCCTGAGCTCTTTCTCACACACATGAAGCCATATGTAATGGCCGTTTTCCGTATCGGTCAGGTTGTCGGGCTTGTCGTAAAGATTGCCGTTCATGGTGTGTTCTTCCTTTACCTGGTCCGGAAGGGGGTCTCTGGCATAAAAACGGTCTATGGCATGGGTAAGCCAGGTAGCGGTGAGCAATGCCATGGTTACCCCCAGGATAACCACAAAGTATTTCAGCATAAAGCTTTTAATGCTTTTTATCAGGTAGATAAATAGAGCCAGGGCAAAGAGCGCCAGCATAAGGAGGGAAGTCCCTGCTTTCAGCATAAAGAGGAAGAAGATAAACCACAGCAGGGAAACCAGATATGTCGTTTTTTCTGCATTGGATAAGGGGTTGTTATATAATAAAAGGTATAATAGGATATGCAGGGAGAGTCCCAGTAGTAGTGCCAGGCGGATGTGGGAAATGAAAAGAGAGATGTCACGGATATCCTGTACCGGCAGATGCAGATAATCCAGTAAGGCAGCCGTACCGGCCAGGGAAGCGATCCACAATCCTGCCAGCAGGCCGCTGAAGACGATCCGGAATTCTTTCGGGGAAACCGGCGCGGAAGTGCCGATCAGTACAGGCAATACCAGTATCGGGAGTTTGATCACAATATCATGCCAGGCATAGGAGAAATCGGAGGTGTTAAGTAATCCGGCCAGGCATAATAAAAAGATAGAAGCGAATATGAGGATGCCCGGGCGGGAGAAAAGAATGTTTCTTTTCTTCCTGAAATCCCCTTCCAACAACCATATCCCCAGGATAATGAAAGTGCCCATACTGATCCCGAAGTGTGACACCGGCAGGGAAAAGGAAATGATCCATAACCCGGCCAGATAAATATTCCGGTAGCCCAGCTGGCGATGTGAGAAAACAGCCATGTGACAAAATTGCATAAAATCCTTTGAATATCGAACAACGATTTTAGATTTTGGAAGTGTTTTTTCCCTGAAACGAAGGGTTATTGTTAGTGTTCATGATTGACTCTTCGACACTCTGTACGGCATAAACCGAAGGGAACAGAAATCCTGGCCACATAGAGTAAACTTAAAGGAACTGAAAAGATTAAGCAATGGATATGGCTGACTATAGTTTTAACTAATTCGCTGGCATATTATATGACAAGGTATTATGCATGATTACAATGTGGTTCTTTTATTCATTCCGGGATATCCTGAATCTTAAAATCATAAAATCTCCAGATCAGAAATATGAACGATGAACGAAAAAGCCTATGCCTTTAACCATGCTATTCATTTTTTTTATAAACATCCGCTTTTTTTCTTCCGGTTCCTGTTAATATTTTTTACCTTTGTATATTGGTTTATAAAGTAAGTTTCGTCCGGTTTTTCACGTCAAACAAACATATCTATGAAAAA
>JAGGWN010000078.1 GCA_021157415.1 Bacteroidales bacterium
CCATCCCTAATCAGATGAGTGATGCTGTTCTGGATGAAGTCAACCATACGGTAGCTGTTGTGATGCCTTACGGCACTGATGTGACGGCCCTGACACCTGCCCTTGAAGTATCTGCAGGAGCATCCGTCAGTCCGGCCTCCGGGGTGGCTCGAGACTTTACCAACCCGGTAGTCTATACCGTTACTGCCGAAGACGGCACAACAACCACCGACTGGACCGTTACCGTAACGGTCTTCGAACCACCGGTAGTGGGCATTTTTGATATCCAATACACCACCGACGCATCCGGTGACTCACCATACAAGGGTCAGTTGGTTAGAACTTCCGGAATCGTCACAGCCCTGAACATCTACCAGGGGGCCTTCAAAGGTTATTTCTTGCAGGATACGGCTGCTGCCTGGAACGGCGTCTATGTTTACGATCCGGATCATGATACCCTCCAGCTTGGAGACAGTGTCACTATTGTCGGAACCGTGGATGAATATTACAACTTTACTGAGATCAAGAATATCCAGGATCTGATGGTTGTCAGCCAGGGAAACTCCCTGCCCGGCCCGGTAAACCTTGCTACAGGAGATGCTGCCCAGGAAAAATGGGAAGGTGTTTTCGTTACCTTCCACAATGCAACCTGCCTGGATAATAATCTGGGACATGGAGAAGTCTCTGTGGATGACGGCTCAGGCGCACTGGTTGTGGATGACTTCCTTTATCAGTATGATCCGGCCAGTGACTTTACCGTAAACAATATGTATGATCTCACCGGGGTGATGAATTACACATACGGTGCGTTTAAGCTCAATCCGAGAAGCACCGATGATATCTCGGATGTTACAGGCATTGATAATGCCACACTGAAAAACAGTGTCCGTATCTATCCGAATCCTTCCTCCGGTATCTTCTTCCTGACAACCGAAGGAATGGACGGATCGGTCCTGCAGATCTCGGTCATGAACACCCTTGGTAAGATTGTTTACACAAAAGAATTTACCAACCATAATCTTTCGCGTGAACAAATTAACCTTACCGGGCAAGCCAAAGGATTGTACTTCATCCGAATCGAAAGCGGAAATAATGCTGTGGTGAAACGCATTATTTTGCAATAACACGAATCTTTGTTTAAAAAAAAGCTGACACTTGTCAGCTTTTTTTTTATCTCTTTTTGTAACTTTCTCCCGTTTCTTGAATATCTATTCATTTTTGATAAATTTACCGGATAATACCAAAAAATCACATTCCCATGAAAAAACAATCATTTTTACCATGGCTGCTTGCAGCAGTTTTTTTCTTCTCTTTTCAATCCCTGTCAGCCCGGAAGGATAAGAAGAAAGAAGAACCTGTAAAAGACACATTGTCCGCTGTTTTTTCCGGTCTCAAATGGCGCAGCATAGGACCTGCTTTTGCTTCGGGACGAATTGCCGATTTTGCCGTTAACCCGGAGAACAAAGCGATTTGGTATGTGGCTGCGGCATCCGGTCACATCTGGAAAACCGTAAACAACGGAACCACCTTCAAGCCTGTTTTTGACCATTACGGAGCCTATGCCATCGGATGTCTGGCCATGGATCCTCATAACCCGAATGTGGTTTGGGCCGGTACGGGAGAAAATCATTTTCAAAGAGTGCTGGGATACGGAAACGGCATTTATAAAACCATGGACGGAGGGAAGTCCTGGAAGAATATGGGTCTGAAAAACTCCCGGCAAATCGGCATGATCGCCATCAACCCTCAAAATACGGATATTGTATATGTAGCTGCCGAAGGTTCGGTATGGGGTCCGGGGGGTGATCGCGGATTATACAAAACCAACGACGGCGGTATAACATGGAAAAAAGTACTGGATATCAGTGAGAATACAGGCGTGAGCAATGTGGTTCTGGACCCCAGGAACCCGGATGTGGTGTATGCAGTCAGTGAACAAAGACGCCGGCATGTATACACGGCCATTGCCGGTGGACCGGAGACCGCTTTCTATAAGTCCACCGACGGAGGAGCAACCTGGCGTAAACTTACCAAAGGGCTGCCTTCTGTCGATATGGGCGGCATCGGACTGGCTGTCTCTCCGGCCAACCCCGACGTGCTCTACGCCAAAATCGAAGCTGCTGAAAAGGCCGGAGGGTTTTTCCGTTCTGCCGACCGCGGGGAGTCCTGGACAAAAATGAGTGACCATTATTCCAGCGGGCAATATTTCAATGAAATCACCTGTGACCCGAAAGATGTCAATACGGTCTATAGCCTGGAAACGGTTACCCAGGTGACACACGATGGGGGGAGAACATGGAAAGCCCTGGGCAACAACCACCGGCATGTGGATGACCATGCCATGTGGATCGATCCCGCACAAACCAGCCATTTTCTAATCGGTGGAGACGGAGGTGTCTATGAGTCTTTCGACCGCGGTAAAAACTTTATCTTTAAAACCAACCTGCCCGTGACTCAGTTTTACCGGGTAGCGGTGGATAATTCCAAACCTTTTTACTACGTCTATGGCGGCACGCAGGACAACAATTCTTTCGGAGGCCCTTCCAGGAACACATGCCGCCAGGGAGTCACCAGCGACGAGTGGTTCATCACGGTCGGAGGGGACGGATTCTGGTGTGCTGTGGACCCTGTGAACCCCGATATTGTTTATTCTGAATGGCAATATGGTAACAGCATCCGTTACGACCGCAAAAGCGGAGAATCCATAGATATCAAGCCGCAACCAAAAAAAGACGAACTCACCTTCCGCTGGAACTGGAATTCTCCCCTGATCATAAGCCCTCATTCCCATACACGCCTGTATGTGGCTGCCAACAAAATCTTTCGCAGCGATGACAGGGGAAACAGCTGGCAGGAAATCTCCGGCGACCTGACCCGTCACCTCGACCGGAACAGTTTTAAGGTTATGGGCAAATACTGGAGTGTTGATGCCGTGGGTAAAGATGTCTCCACCTCCTTGTGGGGAACCATCATTTCCCTGGCTGAATCCGACGTTAAAGAAGGTCTGATCTATGCCGGTACCGACGATGGTCTGATCCAGATGACCGACGACGGAGGAAAACACTGGACTAAAACGGAATCCTTCCCCGGTGTACCAGACTATACCTACGTTAGCGATATCTGCCCTTCCCACTTCGATGAAAATGTGGTCTTCGCCTCTTTTGATAACCGCAAAAGAGACGATTTCAAGCCTTATCTTCTAAAAAGCTCTGACAAGGGAAAGACCTGGAGCTCGATCACGGGGAATCTACCCGGGAATGAGACAGTCTATACAGTTGAACAGGACTTTGTCAATCCGGAACTGCTCTTTGCCGGAACAGAATTTGGTTTTTATTTCTCAGTGGACGGGGGAAAGAAATGGTTAAAATTCACTGCCGGCCTGCCGGATGTCGCTGTAAGGGATATAGCTATCCAACGCCGTGAGAACGACCTCGCTATAGCCACCTTCGGCCGGGGCTTCTTTATCCTTGATGATTATACACCCCTGAGAAATTTCAAGCCACAGTTGCTGAATGACAAAGCCTATATCTTCCCGGTAAAGGATGCGTTACTCTATATACAAACAAATGCCAAAGATGCACAGGGATCTACTTATTTTGTGGCTAAGAATCCTCCTTTCGGAGCTGTCTTCACTTACTATCTGAAAGAATCCCTGAAAAGCGACAAAGAGAAAAGACACGAAAAAGAGAAAAAAGAATTTGAAAAGGGAGAAAAGATTAAGGTACTTACCTGGGATGAAGTCAGGCAGGAAAGCAAGGAAGAAACCCCTCATCTTATTTTCACGATTACGGATGAACAGGGAAATATGGTCCGGAAGATCAATAGTCCGGGATCAAAAGGAATACACCGTATTGCCTGGGATATCCGGTATTCTTCTCCTTTCCCCCTACATCTGAAAAACAACAGGTATGACCCGCTTGCTAAAGACAATGACGGGATGCTGGCTATGCCGGGAAAATATTTTGTCTCTTTGTCTCTGTCCGACCACGGAAATATTTCCATGCTGACAGATCCCGTTCCTTTTAATGTAGTAGCATTAAACAACACTACCCTGCCGGCCAAAGACCGCAAGGCCGTTTTTGACTTCCAGAGAAAAACCGCCTTGCTGGCCGGAAAAATTCAGGGAACCATGAATTATACGGAAGAACTGATCAAAGAGATGGAAAGTATCCTTCAGACATTGGATCACGCGGCAGGAGCCACACCCGGAATGCTGCAACAAGCCCGCAAGATCCGGAAAGAACTGGATCAGGTACAGTTTTCTTTTAACGGCTTTACGCCCAAAGCAAGCTGGGAAGAAATACCTCCCCACAAAATGCCGGTAGCCGTACGTATGAACAACCTTATTTATACACAGTGGGCCTCTACAAGCGATGTAACCCAAACGATGAAAGATGATTATCAGATCCTGACGGAAGAATTCCCCCCTCTGCGGAATAAGGTAAAAACCATCTACGAGAAAGAAATCAAACCTCTTGAAAAACAACTCGGGCAGATCAATGCACCCTGGACCCCGGGGCGCCTGCCGGAAATAAATAATCTGTAAAAATAGAATACCATGAAAAAGAAAATTTCCTGCTTACTGATCTTAGCAACCGTATTGTTCGGGTTGCCCGGCATCACTGTTTACGGAAAGAAAAAAACAAAAGCGCCTGCAAAAACTCCTGTATCTGCCATCAATGCTTCGCTGGTGAGCGGGTTGCGTTTCCGTAGTGTAGGCCCGGCCATCTCCTCGGGCCGGATCGCCGATATTGCTGTTAATCCGAAAGATCATAAAGAATATTTCGTAGGCACAGCCTCCGGCGGACTCTGGAAAACAACCAATAACGGGACTACCTTCACCCCTGTTTTCGATCATGAGAAAGTTTATTCCATCGGCGCCCTCGCCATCGACCCGGAAAATCCTTTTGTCATCTGGGCCGGCACCGGAGAAAATAATTCCCAGCGGAACCTTGCTTACGGAAACGGAGTGTACAAGTCCACCAACGGCGGAAAAACCTGGAAAAACATGGGATTGAAAAAATCCCTTCACATCGGGAAGATCATGATCGATCCCCGCAATACGAATGTGGTGTATGTATGCGCTCAGGGTCCTGTCTGGGGCCCCGGAGGAGAAAGAGGTCTTTATAAGACCACCGACGGGGGAAAAACGTGGAAAGTCATGCTCTCTGTCAGTGAAAACACAGGCATCACCGACATGGAGATGGACCCGCGTAACCCGGACATTCTTTATGCCGCAGCACACCAGCGGAGACGGCGTGTATATACCAAAATCGACGGAGGACCTGAATCAGCATTATATAAATCGGAAGATGCCGGGAAGAGCTGGCGCAAACTGACCCACGGTCTGCCCGGAGGCGACGTGGGACGTATCGGCCTGACCATCTCCCCGGTCAACCCCGATGTTTTATATGCCACCATTGAGTTGCCAAACAACAAAGGAGGCTTCTACCGCAGCAATGACAGGGGGGAAAGCTGGCAAAAACAAAGCAGCTATATCGCTACCAGCCCCCAGTATTATCAGGAAATATATGCTGACCTTACCGATGTCAACCGTATTTACGCTATGGATACCCGGGCTATGGTATCTGTGGACGGAGGAAAAACCTGGAAACCCCTCGGAGAAAAAAACAAACATGTGGACAATCACGCTTTGTGGATTGATCCTTCCGATCCGGTGCACCTGATCGAAGGATGCGACGGGGGCATCTACGAAAGCTGGGACCGGGGAGCTACCTGGATTTTCCGTAACAATCTGCCCATCACACAGTTTTATCATGTGCGTGTGGATGATGCAGAGCCTTTCTACAACCTCTACGGAGGAGCCCAGGACAATGGTTGCTGGACCGGTCCTTCACGCACCCTGCACACTTATACGGTTAATGCCGACTGGATCCCGACAAACGGCGGTGACGGTTATGTCAGCATGGCCGAACCGGGGAATCCCGACATTCTCTACGCCGAATCACAGTATGGCGGGATGGTCCGCTATGACCGGAAAAGCGGTCAACGACTTTTTATTCAGCCGCAACCCGAAAAAGACGAAGCTTACAGATGGAACTGGAACACCCCTTTTCTTATCAGCCCCCACAACAAGACAACCCTCTATTGTGCAGCCAACAAGGTTTTTAAAAGCACAGACCGCGGCAATAGCTGGAAAGAGATCAGCCCCGATCTGACCCGCCGGATCGACGTTAACAAACTTCCGGTAATGAACAGAATCTGGGGACCGGATGCCATCGCCAAGAGCGTATCTACCTCTCCTTTCGGAAATATCTTCTCCCTGGCCGAATCGCCCCTGCAACCGGGACTTATCTATGCCGGCACAGATGACGGACTGATACAGGTTACGGAAGACGACGGACAGCACTGGACAAAATATGATCATTTCCCGGGAGTGCCGGATACCACTTTTGTAACCTATCTCCTCCCCTCCATTCACGACATAAATACCGTCTTTGCTGCTTTCGACGGCAGAAAAAATAATGATTTCAAACCTTATCTCCTGAAATCCACCGATAAAGGAAAGACCTGGATATCCATCTCTTCTGACCTGCCTGAAAACGGTACGGTCTATGTGATTCAGGAAGACCATGTCAACCCTGCCCTGTTGTTTGCCGGTACCGAATTTGGCGTCTTCTTCACCAACGATGCCGGAAAACACTGGATACAGCTTAGATCAGGCATCCCCACCATTGCCATGAAAGACATGACCCTCCAACGCCGGGAAAATGATCTGGTGATATCCACCTTCGGCAGAGGATTTTACATCCTGGACGACTACTCTCCGTTACGATACCTTACCCCGGATGTACTGGATAAGGAAGCTTACATTTTCCCCGTGAAGGATGCTCTTTCCTATATTCCCTCCGGCAGTATTTACGGACAGGGTGAACTTTATTTCCGTGCCCGAAATCCAAGGCCCGAAGCTGTTTTCACCTATTATCTGAAAAAGAGTTATCCCACATTGCGCCAGATCAGGAAGAAAGCCGAGGCAGAAGCCCGGAAAAACAAGAAAACCATATCCTATCCCACCCGGACAGCGCTGCTTGAGGAGGACCACGAAGTGTCTCCTTATCTGTTATTCACCATACGCGACGCAAAAGGACAAATCATTAGAAGGCTGAAAAACAATCCTTCACAAGGCATTAACCGCGTAAGCTGGGATTTGCGTTTTGCCCCGGACGAACCCGTTAGCGGACCAAACAACTATGCTTCAGGTCCCCGGGTCGCTCCCGGAACCTATAGTGTCTCTCTTGAAAAGGTAGTAAGGGGGAAGAAAACGCAAATCGCCGGACCAGTAAGCTTCAAAGTCATCCTGCTGGAAAACACCTCCCTGCCTCCTACCGCCCCGCAGGTACGGGAAGATTTTAATCGTCAGGTTTCTCTTCTTTCCGCCACCCTGGACGCTACCCTGGTCACCGCCAATGACCTTCTGTCACAAATAAAAGCCATACGACAGGCCTTGCTCAACACAAAAGCCGAAACAGACGACGTCACCGGGAAAGTGGATCATCTGGAACAGGAAGTAACGGATGTAATCACAGCCATCAACGGACCGCGTGTAAAAACACCGCGAGCCTGGGTTACCCCGCCTACCCTCAGACGCAGAATGGGATTTATCTCCCGCGTATCTTACGGCTCTCTGAATACCCCTACCGAAGCCCAGAAAATCCAGTACCGGATCGTCTCTTCACGAATAAAACCGTTGATCCGTAAACTGGAAGACTTGAAACAAACAGAACTGAAAGAGATCAACAAGGAGCTGGATCATCTGGGAGCCCCCCCGACACCGGGGAGGTTGCCTAAAACAAATATCTGAATCAGAAAAGATGAGAGGGATTTTCCTTCTCATCTTTTTTCCCAAAAACTAAAACATAATATTTTTTATTCCGTATAGTTAAACAATTTTCATGAGCCTCAAAACGCATATAATTTGATTATTCATAAAAATTCATGTAAATTTGTATTGAAGTATTACATGTTTAAATTCTTGATAATATGAAGAAACTGATTGTAATAGCTGTTGTTGCGTTGTTCCTGGCAGGATTGTTTTCCGCTTGCAACAATCAAACCTGTCCTGCCTATGGCAGCGTTGACACACAGCAGGTTGACACCAACGGATAAGCTTTTTCAGCAGCTCCGTTAGTATGTTCTTAATGCATAAGGTTATGAAGAAAGTAATAGTTTTATTCACTTTCTTCCTTTTTTTTATTTTGAATGCCTCAGGGCAGGGAGAAATTGACGAACAGCAGAAGATATTTTACCGGAACGAATCCACGTTTAACATTGCACTGAATTCCACCGGCTATGGAGGTGGATATCGTTACGGGAAACGACTGAACTTTTTAAATAAGAGGCTCTATGAAATAGATTTCAACTATTTCAGGCATCCCAAGGAAATAAAACTTTCCAATCCTTATTTTCCCAACTCACGTAGTTTTGTTTTCGGAAAAACCAACCTTTTTTTCAACCTCCGGGGAGGGTACGGGTTTCAAAGGGATATTTATAAAAAGATGGACCGGGGCGGGGTAGCCGTTCGCTATTTTTATTCTTTCGGGCCGGTACTGGGATTTTACAAACCGGTCTATTATCTGGTACTGGATCCGATATCCATGGATACATACATACTGAAGGAGGCCAAATTCGATCCCGCACAGCTTCATTCTCCCAACGACATTTACGGTCGTGCTTCTTTTTTCAAAGGGTGGAATGAGATTCATTTTGTCCCCGGTCTATTTGCCAAATTCGGATTTAATTTCGAATTCAGTAAACTTGAGCCGGTAGTGCAAGCCCTCGAAGGAGGCATTGTCATTGATGCCTACCCCAAGAAAATACCGATCATGGCCACCGAAGACAACAAAAGCGTTTTTATTTCATTATATGCCAGCTACCGGTTCGGGAAAATCATTGATCGTTATTACAAAAAAGCATACGAAAAAAATCAGAAAACCGGTCCCTCTTTTCAATATATCCCTTAATATATTGAAAATTTGCATGATTGCCAGATACCCCTATCCTTATATTTTTTTTGTCAGATAAAGATTATTCTCTATTTTTGTGTGATTTTTTTAACATCAAAATTTTAAAAGTAAAGACGTATGGCTAAAATAAAAGTAGCAATCAACGGATTCGGTCGTATCGGCCGCAATGTTTTCAAAATTGCATTGGAAAGAGATAATATTGAGATTGTCGGGATCAATGACCTGACAGATACCAAAACGCTGGCACATCTATTAAAATACGATTCCACGCAGGGAAAATTCAATGGAACCGTGACACATGACGAGACATCCATCATTGTCAACGGCAAAGCCATTAAGATTTCAGCCGAAAGAAACCCGGCCAACATACCCTGGCCGGAAACCCCGGATCTGGTTGTTGAAGGTACAGGTGTTTTCAGAACAAAAGAAAGCCCCAAAGGCGGTTATGGCGACCACCTCAAAAACGGAGCTAAGAAAGTAATCATTACCGTTCCGGCTAAAGATGAGATTGACAACACCATCGTGCTGGGGGTAAATGACGACATGCTGAAACCGGAAGATCAATGTGTCTCTAATGCTTCCTGTACTACCAATTGTCTGGCACCGATCACCAAGGTTCTTAACGATTCTTTCGGCATCGTCAACGCCCTGATGACGACCGTTCACTCTTATACCAATGACCAGCGTATTCTGGATTTTCCTCACTCTGATCTGAGACGTGCCCGTTCAGCCGCCGTTTCCCAGATACCCACATCCACCGGCGCTGCCAGTGCCATCGGCAAAGTAATTCCCGAGCTGGACGGAAAAATGAACGGGATGTCCATCCGCGTTCCCACCCCCACAGGATCTCTTGTGGATATGGTCGCTTATCTGAAAAACCCCGTTACCGTTGAAGAAGTTAATGCAGCCATGAAAGCCGCTGCCGAAGGAGCCATGAAAGGAATCCTGGAATATTGTGAAGACCCCATCGTATCGGTCGATATCATTCACAACCCACATTCCTCTATCTATGATTCCCTAACCACTATGGTAAAAGGAAACATGGTCAAGGTCCTTTCCTGGTACGACAACGAATGGGGCTATTCAGCACGCGTCGTGGACCTGATCGAAAAACTTTTCTAACATACTTTATCTGTTTGCCCAAAAAAACGTCCACCGGAAAGTGGACGTTTTTTTTAACCCGCTTACGGAATGCTTCAAAATCATTCCGTTTTTTCACCGTCAGGAAACACCGTTACTCATACACCGGAATCACCTCAAGAGGGATATGCAGGGAATCCCTGAAATGCTCTCCCAGTTCCATAATCGATTCGTCCCCTTCTTCGTAATACCATCTCAGGATAATACTTTTCCCTTCTTCGATATACTTTTTAATGATCCTCAACAACTCCAGCAGATACTTTGACGACCCGCTGTTCACATATTCCAGTCTGAATTCGAATACGGGATTTTTACCGTTATGGTCAAGATATTCTCTCACCCATGAAATCACAGGAAGAAAAACATCCACTGCACTCTCCGGGATAGAACGTCCGGCAATTAAAAACGGCCTCCCCTCCTCCAGGTGTATTTCCGGGGTCATAGCTGTCGGTTCTATAATCAATGGCTCCATGATATAAAGATATAAAATTTATTCATATCGCAACGCAACAATCGGGTCAAGACGCGCAGCCCTGGAGGCCGGATAATATCCAGAAACGATACTTACCAGAAAACATAATACCACCCCCAGAAGAATCCATAGCCAGGGAATCACAAAAGAGGTGTGGGTCAGCATGGATACCACGTTCCCAATAATGATACCCAGGATAATCCCCAGGATCCCGCCCAGTTGTCCGATGAGTATTGCCTCGAAAAGGAATTGCATGCGTACGGTGATTCCTTTGGCTCCCAGCGCCTTTCGGATCCCGATCTCGCGGGTACGTTCCGTAACGGTCACCAGCATAATGTTCATCAGCCCTATGGCTGCCCCGAAAAGAGTGATGATCCCAATGATCGTAGCGGCCAGGGTCACTCTTTTAATATTATCCAGCAAGATAGATACCAGATTGTCACTTTTGGTAATGTTAAAATCCGTCTCATCCCGTACATCCAGTCCGCGTATAACCCTGAAATATCCCTCTGCCTCGCTTGCCATCACATCCAGCAACTTGGGGTCCGGAGGCATCACCCCTACCTGAAAGGTCATATTAGGCCGGGAGAAATAATGCCTGACTGTGGTCACCGGCATGATGGTAACTCTGTCAAAGCCGCCGAAACTGGACCCTTTCTTCTTCAGCACGCCGATAACCCTGAATCTCCCTCCACCAATGGAAACGATCTTGTCAACAGGATCGGTGCGCGGAAACAACTCTTCTTTCAGATCAGCCCCGATGATCACAACGTTACGGTTCATCTGCACATCCTGGATCGACAGATTTCGTCCGTAATCAAGCTCGGATCCTGAGGTAAATAAATAATTCTCATCTCCTCCGATGACCCTGATATTGGGATTTGTCTTTTTGTCTTTGTATTTTACCGTTGCAGTTCCCGATGCCGTCACCGACACCGAAGAGAGACAAGGCAGTTTAAATTCGTTTTTAAATCTGGAAGCCTGCTGATAGGTGATGCGGGCATGATTTTTCTGACGGTATCGTTTATTTCCCACAATCACCGTCATCCCCCGGCTCTCGATCACAAAGGCATTGGCTCCCATGAATGTGAACTGCTGCGTAATGGAATGCTTGACCGACTCAATGGCGGTGAGGATACCCACCAGGGCCATGATCCCGAAAGAAATGATAAAAATGGTCAGGATAGCACGTACTTTATTGGTCCGTATCGAATCGAACGAAATCTTTAGATTATCTTCTAACAGTCCGGTCTTCATCTTCTTTCCTTCACAATTTATTCAGTGGCATTACAGAACCCTAAAAATACACTTTTTTTTCACGGTACAAAATGACTAATCTTTGATTCCAGTCGGATTCTTCGTACTTTTGTCTTTCCGAACGTTTAACCATAAAAAATAATTGTCATGGCTTTTGATATTGATATGATTCGCAAGGTGTATTCCACCTATGGAGACAAGATTGCCGCTGTTAGAAAGATTCTCAACAGGCCTTTAACACTCACGGAAAAAATACTATACACGCACCTCACCGGGAATAAGATCACCGCTTCTTACACCCGGGGAAAAGATTATGTGGATTTTAATCCCGACCGGGTAGCCATGCAGGATGCCACTGCCCAGATGGCTTTACTGCAGTTTATGATGGCCGGAAAAGATAAGGTAGCCGTGCCCTCATCTGTACACTGTGACCACCTGATCACTGCGAAAAAAGGAGCAAAAGAAGATCTTATAAACGCTCAATACACCAACCAGGAAGTCTATGATTTTCTGGCTTCCGTATCCAATAAATACGGTATTGGCTTCTGGAAACCGGGGGCGGGAATCATTCATCAGGTCGTTCTGGAGAATTATGCTTTCCCCGGCGGCATGATGATAGGCACCGACTCGCACACACCCAATGCAGGTGGATTGGGAATGATCGCCATAGGTGTGGGCGGTGCCGACGCGGTGGATGTGATGGCCAATATGCCGTGGGAGCTGAAGTTCCCCAAGGTGATCGGAATCAAACTGACCGGAAAACTTTCCGGATGGACAGCTCCCAAAGATGTGATCCTGAAAGTGGCCGATATTCTCACCGTAAAAGGAGGTACCGGTTATATCCTGGAGTATTTCGGAAAAGGAGCTCAGACGCTCTCTGCCACCGGCCGGGCTACGATCTGTAACATGGGCGCCGAAGTAGGGGCTACAACTTCCACTTTTGGCTTTGATGAAAACACCGCCGAATATCTACGGCAGACCCACCGGGCGGATGTGGCAGAGCTGGCTGAATCGGTCAAAGAACATCTCACGGGCGACCCGGAAGTATATGCCGACCCTGAAAAATACTTCGACCAGGTCATCGAGATCAATCTTTCGGAGCTGGAACCGGCTCTCAACGGCCCCTTTACGCCCGACCTGCGTACACCGGCATCGAAGATGGCAGACACCGCCCAAAAAAATAACTGGCCCCTCAACCTTGAAGCCGGCCTCATCGGATCGTGCACCAACTCTTCCTACGAAGACATCACCCGGGCTGCCTCTATCGCCCGCCAGGCACTGGAAAAAGGCCTCACACCCAAAGGAGAGATATACATTACCCCGGGATCGGAACAGGTGCGTTACACCATGGAACGTGACGGACTGATCGAAGTGTTTGAAAAAATCGGCGGGATCATCCTGGCCAATGCCTGTGGTCCCTGTATCGGCCAATGGGACCGTGAAGAGGTCAAGGACGGTCACCGCAACTCTATCGTTACCTCTTTTAACCGTAACTTTGCCAAACGCAATGATGGCAATCCCAACACCCATGCTTTTGTCGCATCTCCCGAAATGGTTATGACGTACGCCATCGCCGGACGGCTCGACTTTGATCCGCTGCATGATACACTCACCAACGACCAGGGAGAGGAAGTCCGTTTTGATGAACCCACTGGCATCGTCTTTCCTCCCAATGGCTTTGAGGTAAAGGACCCGGGCTACCTGGCACCGGCAGAAGACGGCAGCAAAATGGAAATTAAGGTTAAGCCCGACTCCGGGAGGTTGCAACTGCTGACACCTTTTCCCGCCTGGAACGGAAAAGATTTCAAAGGACTTCATCTGTTGATCAAAGCCAAAGGTAAATGCACCACCGACCATATATCCATGGCCGGCCCGTGGTTACGCTACCGCGGACACCTTGAGAATATCTCTCAGAACCTGCTGATCGGTGCGGTCAATTATTTCAATGAAAATACCAATTCGGTGAAAAACCAGCTTACCGGAGAATATGTGCTGGTGCCCGAAGCCGCTAAGGCTTACCGCGATGCAGGCGAAGGCTCTGTTATTATCGGGGATGAAAACTATGGAGAAGGCTCGTCACGTGAGCATGCAGCCATGGAACCCCGCTTTATGGGCGTCAAAGCCGTGCTGGTACGCTCCTTTGCACGTATCCATGAGACCAACCTGAAAAAACAGGGCGTTCTGGCCATTACCTTTGCCGATCCGGCCGACTATGACAAAGTGCTGGAAGATGATACGTTTGACGTGGTAGGACTGAACGGGTTCGCTCCCGGCAAACCGCTTACCGTGGTGATTCATCATGCAGACGGTTCCTCCGATACCATCAAGGTCAATCATACTTATAATCAAAACCAAATCGAATGGTTCAAAGCCGGGTCAGCCCTTAACCTGATCCGCAGGATGAACGCAAAATGAAGGTATGCTTACCGGAATGATCTTCGCTGCGCTCCGGTGCAACCCAATGCCTTTCAGGAACTGATAAACTTATTTCGTAAAAACAGATAAAAACATCTACGAGGCTCCTACGTAAATGTTTTTTCATCACTTGCCCCAGTCCAGCAGGCGTTGCTCTCCCCGGAGGCCTCTGATACGGGTAGCGTCATAAGTGATCTCCAGCACCCCGCGGTATGTGCCCGAATGGTCACGTACGGCAAAGTATTGGATGTAAACAAAACGTCCTTCCAGGTTGATCCAGAACTCAGCCTGGTCTTTTTCCCCTTTTTTGAAAGCTTCCAGAATACGCAGCACAATGTCCACACTTTTGGGTGGATGACAGTATGCTACCGCCCGGCCGATGATCCCGGAGCTTCTCGGGAAAACCCTCTTTTCCCCCTTATTATAAAATACAACCTCATCTTTCTCATTGACAAAGGTGACATCGAATGGAAAATGCTGAAACAGCAGATTCACCTGATAAGGGGTCAGGTACCCTTCATCCAGCGACATAGCACCGATGTCCGGGGTAAAATGGCCTTGCTCGCCAAATCCGGCCCGGGAGTCAACAGCAGGAGGAGCCGGTTCTCTCTTTCTTTCGGTCCCGACTTCAGGACCGGCAGGAGGTGAGACAGACTCATTTTCCTCACCTTCGGGAGGTGTGATCAGAGCATACCCGATCTCCGCTTCTCCCTGACGGATGTTCTTCCAGTCATTTTCGTTCAGCAATTTCAGGGCCGTGGGAAACAGGATCATCTCCTCCTTTTGCACCATGTCCCTGATTTCACGGATAAGACGGTCCAGAACCTCCATGGCCCCTTCCCGGTCTTTATCTTCAACCGTCTGCCGGAACGTTTTTATCATTTTTCGGATCTCATCGTGCACAGCCCACATCACCGTCGAAGGATGGGTAAATCCGTATTTTTCAAGGAAAGGAAACAACTGGTTCTCTTTCCTGAGATAATGTTTGTTGATATCCCGGAATGTTTTTGCCAGCAGCAACCAATCGGAGGTAAGGGTGTCAAAGGTCTCCGGTTTCGATCTCAGGTTTTCGGCTTTTCCCATCAGTTCAAGGATTGCCCGGTTCTCGTCCCGGAACGTCCGGATAGGGTGTCCGGCAGGAAGATCAGGTATGTTTTCCTTCGGTAATTTCTCTTTGAGCAGGTCGAAAAGTTGCCGTTCCAGCAGCGTGTAATCCTTTACTTTCAACCCTTCCTGCTCCAGATCACCGGACGAAGCTACAATGTCTTCCATGGTCACCGTGCTGTAATGATGCTTAAATTCACGGACCAGAGGTTCTGCCGGTTCCTGCCTGCTCAACCGGATGATAATTTCTTTTAATAGTTCCCGTTTTCTTTTTTCTGAATTCATAATATTTGATTTTCCACAAACTTACGATTGTATATCCGTCTATACAATCCCAAAATGTTGGTATTTATCCGGGATTGCGCAATAGGAGTTACGAAAGAACAATCTATTGCGACCCGGCCGCACGTCTGCCTGCCTGTGCCGGCATGGACGGGAACGAAGTTATTCGGACAGGCTGCAGGCCGTACCGGAGACAGATAAAAATATATAACGATTGTCCATTTGAGATTTCAGATTTGGGAAATTGGAAAACATAAAGGATTTCCGGGTTGTCTGCGTAAAAATACACACCCCTAATCCCCTCTCACAGAGGGAGACCCTGATCTCAGGTGATTTTTTTTATAAAAAACCTAAAGATTTAGTTGTATAACTAAATATTTAGTTGTATATTTGTATCAGGAAATTGATTACACCTTATCTATTTAAAAACAACACTATGAAACTAACCCGGGCAGAAGAACAGATTATGCAGGTCTTGTGGGAGCTGAAGGAGGCTTTCGTGAAGGAAATTCTGGAGCAGCTGGACGATCCCAGGCCCGCCTACAACACCGTTTCCACCATTGTGCGGATCCTTGAGAAAAAGGGATTCGTCTCGCATCATGCCTATGGCAAGTCGCACAAGTATTATCCTCTGGTCAGCAAAGAGGAATATACGCGTGCCCATATGAAAAATTTTGTAAAGAATTATTTCAGCAACTCTTTCGAACAGATGGTCTCTTTTTTCGCCCGTGAAAAAGACATCGACCTGCGGGAGATGGAAGACATCATGAAGATCATGCAGGAAGAGATTAAAAAACAGAAAAAAGATGGATAGCTTCAGCACTTTCTTATATCAGTCGGGCATCAGTATCGCAGTCTTTTACCTCTTTTACTGGGCCCTGTTGCGGAGGGAGACCTGGTTCACCCTCAACCGTATCCTCTTGTTCAGCTCTTTATTGCTGGCCGTGGCGATCCCTTTTGTGAAGATTACCCTGCATGCGGCGCCCGAGCCGGGAACGGTCTATTATGCTCTTGATCATTACCTGATAGACGGGGTGATCGTGCGGCCTTCCACGTTGGCCGCAAGCGCCGGTATCCACTTCACGGTGGGCAATGCACTTTTGCTGCTCTATGGGGCCGGGGTGCTCTTTTTCCTGGTCAAGTTCCTGGTACAGATCTTCCAGGTGCTGCACCTGGTACACCGCTATGGTGTCCGGGAATTCGAAGGATACCGCATCGTGCCCTTCGACCGGGATATCTCGCCCTTCTCCTTTTTTACGTTGATCTTTATCAACCCAGAGCAGTTGGAAGAAGAGGAGCTGCGCAAAGTCCTGCTGCATGAGTGGGAGCATGTGCGGCGTCTGCACACACTCGACATTATGCTACTGGAAATCGTCTGCATCATTCAGTGGTTCAACCCTTTCGTGTGGCTCTACAAATACTCACTCCACGAGCTGCATGAATACGAAGCCGACCAGGCCGTCCTCAGCCACGGTGAAAACCGGCTGAGTTACCAGCATCTGATCCTCAGCCAGGCTTTCGGCCACAATTTCTTCCCGGTGGTGCACGACCTGATCAATCGTTCATTCATTAAAAAACGTATCATCATGATCACAAAACAAAAATCCAGAAATATCACTTTATTGAAATCCCTCCTTATCCTGCCGGTGGCGGCCATCCTCGTGGTGAGCTTCTCCTTCACCCGCGAGCCGGCCAACCTGCAGCAGGTGAAGAGGCTTCTGAATAACGGCACGAATAACGAGATCCCTGCGAAAAAACCGGCTCCTCCTGTAAAACTTCCTGTACAAATAAATGTGCTGCCCAATAAAGAAGTGTCTCAACAGAAAGACACTTCCGAAGGTGTTTTTTTCAAGGTCGAAGAGATGCCTAAGTTCCAGGGCGGAGATATTAATAATTTCAGACAATGGGTAGCTGATCATATTATTTATCCGGAAAACGCAGCAACAAAGGGTATTCACGGAAAGATCTATATACAGTTCATTGTCGAGGCCAATGGTAACGTTGACAACGTAAAGGTAATCAGGGGAGTAGATTCACTCCTTAATAACGAGGCTGTCCGGGTGATCCAGTCCTCACCCAAATGGACCCCCGGCAAACAAAAAGGACACAATGTGCCGGTGGCCTATACCATCCCCATCATGTTCCAGATGGATGAAATACAGAACCCCTATTTTGCCGGAACCCGCACCGACCAGGAGGTGTTTTTCATCGTCGAAGAGATGCCTAAATTCCAGGGACATGATTTTAATTATTTCAAAAAATGGGTGGCAGAACAGCTCCATTATCCCAAAGTGGCCTCAGAGCATGGTATCGAAGGGAGAGTGTTCGTCCGCTTTATCGTCTTCCCTGACGGGCACGTGGACAGCGTAATGGTCGTCCGCGGTGTCGACCCGGCCCTCGACGCCGAGGCCGTAAGGGTTGTAGAATCTTCTCCTGTCTGGACTCCGGGAAAACAACGGGGCAAAAAAGTGGCCGTCGCCTTCACTATCCCCATCACTTTCCAGTTGGGAGAGAAAGAGCCACCCCCGCCGGTAGCCTCGCCGGGCGGAGAGGTCTTCTTCATCGTCGAGCAGATGCCCAAATTCGAGGGAGGGGATATCAACAAGTTCCGCGAATGGGTCGCCAGCCAGGTAAAGTATCCGGAAGAGGCTGCAGAGAAAGGACTCAGCGGCCGCGTACTCATCAGCTTCATCGTCGAGACCGACGGGAAGGTCGATCAGGTGACGGTGAAACACAGCAGCGGCACTCCCTCACTCGACGCCGAGGCCGTGCGGGTCATCAGCTCCTCACCTCCCTGGGAGCCGGGCATGCAACGGGGCCATAAAGTACGGGTTGTACAAACCACCCCCATCGTGTTCGTCCTCGACCACCCCGTCCCGGCCCGGGAGACCCTGAAAGAGATGAAAGGCAAGCAGGTGGTCTATGTTCTCGACGGGAAGAAACTAGCCCCTGATGGGATCCAGAAAGTGGATGCTGCCTATATCGCCAACGTACGTGTCTCCACCGACCCTGACGACATCAAAAAGTATGGTCCCAGCGCTGACGACGGCGTGATCTTCATCAGCACCTACAAGGAAATACCGGAGGGACAGACCCCGCCCAAGCCGAAGCCACCGAAGAAGAAGAAATGAGTGATGAGAAATGAGTGATGAGAAATGAGTGATGAGAAATGAGTGATGAGCCTGCCATCGTAACCACCTGAGCCTTTATCTGCCACAACTAAGGGGAAGGCTGACTCCTCTCCAAGCGTCTAAACTCCAGATCCGGCCTTATGAAAAAACGCCATATATACCTCTTCCGTGCCCTCTGGTTGCTCCTGCTGCTCGCCCCGCTCCCGCTCCGCAGCCAGACCGCTCCCCTGCAGCAGGCCCTGCTGGCCGGCAACTATGAAAAAGCATTCTACGAGTCGTCCCGCCTGCTGGCTGCCGACAGCAGTGACGCCACTGTATGGTTCCTCAGGGGCCGGGCCCTTCTGGCGCTGCTGCGATATGATGAGGCGGAGAAAGCTTTCCTGCAGGCCGGCCGTCATGCCCCCGACAGTATGCCGCTGCTGATGGCCCTGGGTCAGACCGCCTCACTACTGGGTCACGACGCCGATGCGATCCGCTGGTATGAAAAGGTGCTGCAGGAATCCCCGGACAACACTGCCGCCCGCATCGGGCTGGCACGGGCCTGCTACCGACGCCATCTCTACCAGCAGGCCATCCGGAACTACAAAGTGCTGGTGGAGAAACACTCCTCAAATTACGCCTATAACAAAGAGCTGGGTCAGGCCTACCTGGCCGTCGACTCGATCAAACAGGCGCAATGGTTTTTTCACAACGCTGTCAACCACAACAACGGCGACCTCTCCCTGGCCACACAGCTGGCCCGCCTATATATCAAAACCAAAGACTACCACCTGGCGGCCGATATCGCCCTGCTGGGCCTCCGCAGTGACAGCACCTACACCCCCCTGCTCGAGACTCTCGGTTTCGCCCGTTACCGCGAGAAAGATTACCTCAAAGCCGCTCCCGTTTTCGAGCGGTGTCTTCGTCTGGGAGACAGTAGTGTTTTCGTGCTGAAACACATAGGATATATCTATCTGGCCCATGACCGCTATGATGATGCTGTCAGAATGCTGTCGGCCGCCTGGCAGCACAACAACACCCTCCCCGAGATTGCCTATTACATGGGTCTGGCTTACGAGAACAGTGAACGGTATGACACGGCCGCATACTGGCTGGAGAAAGCCCTCGTCCTCTACCATCCCCCGGCCCAGCTCATGGCGGCCATCTACCGCGAGCTGGCCAACAACTACTACCTCTCGGAGAAGTGGTTCAAGGCCTTCAACAACTATACCGAAGCCCTCAAGCTCGACCCGAAAAACCCCGATGTCCTCTTCCGCATGGCTGAGATATGCGACTACTACACCAACGAAAAGAAAAAAGCGATCTACTACTACCGCCGCGTTATGGCCCTGAGCGAGATCAACCCCGCCACATGGGATGCAGAGAAGACCACTACCATCCCCCTGGCTGTGGCTGCCTACCACCGTATCCAGGCCATCAAAGAAGAGATGCATTTTGCCGGCGAGAGGAAGGAATGAGAGGATAAGCAGAAGTAATAAGTAAAAAGGCAAAAGGCATAAGATTTACGAACAAGGATTAACGATTTACGATTTACGAAAAAAAACGGATTGCTATTACAAATCCCGAACCTTCAATCACAAACCTGATAAATAATGAAGACAACTGTTATTGTACGGCATGGCCTGGCCGGACACGCTCAACGGCGTACAGATCAGGCGGTTCTGCTGGGATGATGAGGTGGACAGGGAGATGAAGAATGAAACCCTGAAAAAAGTGGAGCATATGATCCTGATCAGTTATATGCTGGTGAAAAAATAACTCCACCCTCTCTTCTCAAGATTTACTCCATCATCAGATCTATCAGTATGAAAATGGAAAGTGTTTCAAATAGCTAAAGTTGTTTCGCATCATCGCATCATCGCATTATCGTTCCCTCTCTCCCGTCATCCAGACTCACAACGCTGTCAGGTCCGGCTGTGCCAATACTCCGCTAAGGCTACGTATGGCAAGCCGCACTCTGACAGGTTTTTTCCTCCACTACCCTGAGCAATGTGCCCTGAGCATCTCTTCAACCTTTCAACTCTTCAACTTTTCGACCCTTCAACCCTTCAACTTTTCAACTCTTCAACTCTTCAACTTTTCAACTCTTCAACTTTTCAACTCTTCAACTCTTCAACTTTTCAACTCTTGAACCCCGCCACGCAGGAAAATTTGGTCGATCACTAATCGATATTTCTTTAAAATATTTCTGCTTTATTAAATGAAAAGGATAAATTTGCTTATATTAATGGAAAAGTAGTCCACATTTCAATTGAAAAGTATACCACTTGTCGAACAAGAACGAGAGTGATAACTTTCGTTGCAAAAACAAAATGATAAGTATGTATACAAAACAAGAAATAATATTAAGGAAATAC
>JAGGWN010000017.1 GCA_021157415.1 Bacteroidales bacterium
ATATTATACTGGTACACAGCGATATATTTATATTATAATCATTGGTATACATTTGTAATATTTTTGTATATTCATATCTGTAATCATTTAGTAAATTCATGGATTGGGAAGGCTTAGAATGATTACATATGTATATTATTCTAATGTGACATATGTAATATTGTAGTGAATAAGTGCTTATTTGAAGGATTTCGTTTACGTGTTTTTTCCCGCATGGATATGACACATAAGAATCATATAATCTGAAGAACCATTCAATCCGGGTATGGCAGGGTGGTATAAAATCTCTTTTTCTTACAAAAAATACGCATTCATCTTGTCATCATGGTATATAGCACAGGTACCACAACCAGCGTAAGCATCGTGGACACCAGCAAGCCTCCAATGATCGTCCAGCCCAGGGGTGCCCAGATCAACCCACCCTGTAAGGTCAATGGCAGCAAACCTCCTATGGTGGTAAAGGCCGTCAAAAGGATCGGCATAAACCGTATCTTCCCCGCTTCCATGACGGCATCAAACCTATTTTTACCTTCTTTGCGCAACGTATTGGAATAATCCACGAGAATAATCGAGTTATTCACCACAATCCCTATGAGACTGACCAGTCCGACAAAAGCCGTAAACGAAAAAGAGAGTCCGGCCAGGGACAAAGCCCACAGGGAACCGATAACAGCCAGAGGGATAGCCGTAAAAATGATCAGGGGCTGGGTGAAGGACTTAAACTGCAGCACCAACACGGCAAAGATGGCGATCAGGGCGATGATCCCGGCTTCCAGCATTCCTCCGAAAGACTCGTTCCTGTTCTCCAACTCCCCTGCCACGATATACCCATAGCCCAATGGAAAAGGATATTGTTTCAGTTGTGCCTGTACCGGCTTCATCACGTCATCGAGTTTGTACTCTTTGGCTATGTCCGCGGTGATCAGGAGGGTACGCTGCATATTATAACGGGTAATGATTCCCGGAACCTTCCGGAATTCAGGCTTAGCCAGTTGTGCCAGAGGAATGAACCGATCCGAAATAGATTTTACATATATTTTATCCAGGTCTGATAACTTAGCATTCTTATCATAAATTCGCACCACCATGGGATATTCCTTCCCTTCGCTGTCCCTGAACTTATCCACAGTCGTACCATTCAGGGCGGTCCGTATGGTTTTCTCTATCTCATGCACCGGCACCCCCAGCATCAGTGCTTTGTCTTTGTTGATATTAAAATAAATATCCGTCCGGTTTCTTTTCACCCGGTTCACCACATTGATGGCCCCGGGTGTGCTTTTCAGGATTCTCTCCACTTCTCCGGCCATACGCTGCAGCCGGTCCAGGTCCCTGCCATATACATAGATCATCACCGGTGCTTTCACAGGGATACCCTGTTCGTACTCCTTGATATAAATATCAGCCGGGGCATAATGACTGAAGAGCTTCCGCAGAGATGCAACGGTCTCTTCATACTCTTTCCGGTCATATCCTTTCAGGTGGACATACACCTCCCCGAAATTTTTTGCAAAATCACGGGGAAAAATATTATAATAGATTCTCGGGTTTCCGTGTCCCACATTGGCTGCATACCTTGCCACGGTACGGGTTGTATCAAGAACGGACTCCACATACCGGACTACATGGTCGGTCTCCTGAATCGCTGCATTTTGCGGCATCTGCACCCTGATCAAAAAGTCAGGCATCTCTGCAGGCGGGAAATAACTCAATCCTATCAACGGAAACAATGCCAGAGAACCCAGAAAGACCACTGTAGAGAGTATGATTATCATTCTTCTGTGACCCAGCGCATAACGAAGGGTCTTGTGATAAGGTCCGTTAATCATTTTTTGGAGGAAAAGTTTGATCCGGCGTGCTCCTTCCCGCACTTTTATTTTTTCCGTATTCCTGAAATAAAAAGAGGTAAGCAACGGAGTCAATGTGAGGGCTATCAACAAAGAGGCTGTCAGCGTGTAAAGGATCGTAAGCGGCAGGCTGCGGATAAAATCCCCTGCTTTCTCCGGCATCATAATGATCGGAATAAAAGCCAGCAGGGTGGTCAGTGTTGCCGTGATCACAGGCCAGGCGATTTGTGAGGTACCTTTTTCGGATGCCTCCCGGGCATTATATCCCATCGTAATAAACCTGTTAATGTTTTCGATCACCACGATGGAATTATCCACCAGCAATCCCAGAGCCACTACCAGTCCCCCGATGGAAATCTGTTGCAGGCCATATCCCGACAGATCAACAAATCCCAGACCTATCACCAGTGAAAGCGGGATAGCCAGCGCTACGATCAAAGAAGACCGTAATCCCATCACCAACAGTATCACGATGCCCACCAGCACAATCCCCTGAAGCAGATTTGTGATAAATCCGCTTATTCGGTGCCTGACCCATACCGACTGGTCGAATACCGTTGCTACCCGAACCGATGCCGGCAATCCCTGGCGAAATGCTTCCAGGGCAGGGTCCAGGTCTTTTTTCAGAGTGAATATGTTATAGTCATCCTTTTGTTTAACGGTCAGATACACGGCCTCCTTTCCCATATACCGTGCAAGGTAGGTCCTGTCTTTATAAGCAAGCTGTACCTCTGCAATATTTTTCAGATATAGTATGTGCCCCTGATAAGATTGTACCACCGTGTTCCTGATTTCGTCCAGGTCCCGGTAGCTGCCGCTTGTATTCAGATTAAAGCTTTTTCCGTTCACCACCAGTTCTCCACCGGGAATATTGGCATTGTTACTGCGTATGGCATCAGCAATCTGGTCAAAAGAGACATGCATCACAGCCATCTTGCCTGCATCGGGGGAGATACGGATCTCCTGCTGCGGCGCCGCTACCACGTCCACCCGTTTTACGCCCGGCACCTTCTCGATCATTTTTTTCAGATCTTCCGCTTTCTGTTCCAGCAGGGACCAGGAGGCTGAATCGGAGTAGAAAGCCAGTTGCATAATATCCACATCGGAGCTGGTCCATTCAACAATCTCCAGACGTGCTATACCATCCGGTAACTGAGCGCGTGTTGCATTCACTTTCCTTACCAGCTCGTTGTATTTTTCCTTTGCATCCGTATCATAATCAAATTCCACACTTACGATGGCAATACCGTCCCGCAGTTCGGTCTCTATTTTACGGATATCATCCAGTTCGTTAACTGCTTCTTCCAGAGGCATCGCGATCAGCTGTTCCATGTCCCTGGGACTCGCCCCGGGATAAACGACCACAATACTTCCTCCGGGAACATACACACTGGGGTTCTCCGTCCGGGGCATACGGATGTAGGCATACACCCCGAAAACCGTCAGCAGGAAAAATACCGTCAGGGTGAAAGGAGAGTTCTTTATGGCCAATCGCGTGATATTCATAGCTTCGGTTTATTATTGCATCCTGACCGGTTTTACAGGCATCTCAGGCATAAGATCCTCCAGTCCACCGGTTACCAGAGAATCTCCGGGTGACAGTCCTTTGCTTATAATCAGGAAGGAATCCAGCATTTGCCGGATGACGACTTCTGTCATAAGCGCTTTCCCGTTTTTCACCCGGAAAACGATCCCTTTCATCCTGTCTGCTTCTTTCAGAGCCCGGAAAGGTATGGTTATCACCTGTAAGGTCCCGGCAGGATAAATTTCCACATTTGCAATAAGCCCGGCTACCAGTTTCAGGTCAGAGGGATCCAGGGTGATCTCCACTTCATAAGTGCCGGTATAAGGGTCGGCGGCCGACCCTGTTTCCGTAACGATCCCGGTAAACTCCCGGCCGGGCCAGGCATCAAAACGGATCAGAGCCGAGTCGCCGGAAGTGATTTTCACAATATCCACATCCGGCACATGACAGCGTACCACCCAGGCTTTTTCCGTCGAGGCAAACAGCAGCACCGGATAACCGGGAGCGACCAGCTCGCCGGCATCGGCCAGTTTTTTCAGTATTTTTCCATCGGCAGGTGCCCGGATCACCGAATGATCCAGGTTAAACCGGGCAATATGCAGGTTGTTCAGGGCTATGTCCCGGAGCGTACGGACATGTTCCAGTTGCTCAAGCGTAGCCACACTGTCCCGGTAAAGGTTCAACACCCTCTTATAGTCTTTTACCGCTTTCTGCCAGGCCAGGGTGGCTTCATTGGCTTTGGCCTGTATCTCCGACAGATTCAGGGAGGCCAGTTTCTGCCCTTTTGTTACGGACCGGCCTTCATCCACACTCACTTCTTCGATGATCCCTCCGGTCAAAAAACCCAGTTTGATCTGGTCTTTGGCAGACAGTTGCCCACTCTCCCGTATGGGAATGATCACGGTCCTTTTTTTCACCTGTACTGCTTCCACCGGCACAGGACGGGCTCCAACCTGCCTGTCCCGGACAGGATGTCGTCTCCCCTGACAACTTACAGCCGCAATCAGAAGAACCAGCATGCCTGTTACGGACATAATGTGATAGCATATTCTTTTCATCGTATATAAACTATTTTATTAAGTAAGTTGCCGTTACGCGTTCATATTCAGCATATTTTATAAGGTAATCGTACCGGGCGATGATTTTCCTCAGTCTGGCTCCCGTCATATTGGTCCGGGAGTCCAGAAACTCCACATAATTGGCCATGCCAAGTTCATACTTTTTAGACATGACATGAAATGCCTTGTTGGCTGCTTTTTCTTCCTCGGCTGCTGCCTGCATGGCTTTTTGTGCAGCAATCAGACCGTTCCAGGCATTGTCTATCTGCAGACGTATTTGTTGTTGCAGCTCGGTCTGCCGGGCCTCCAGCTTGTCTTTTTCAATACGGGACTCACCGATCTTTGCCTTTTTTTGCATCCCCTGGAACAGATCCCAGCGCAAAACAAAAGAAGCCAGTGTAAAATCATGTGTTTTGTCAAAGACGTACTTTTCTCCCTGAAACCCGTAATCCACAGCAGCAAAAACCACCGGCAAACGGTCATTTCTGTGAAGCTTTATCTGATAATCCGCCGAGTGCAACCCGTAATCCAGTTGTTTTATTTCCTCACGGTTTTGCAGGGCCAGCTGCTTGTCCCGTTCCCTGTCCGGGATCACGGCAACAACAGGCAATGTATCCGGCACCATGATATCCTGTTCCAGCGGCTGGTTCAGCAGAAAATTAAAATAGGTTTTGGCAGCCTGCAGATTCTTAACTGCCTCGGCAGCACTCTGCTCAAAGCGGCTCAATTCGGAACGGCTGCGGTACACAACATCTATGGTGATCTTCTGATTCCTGTACAATTTTTCATTCAACCGCACATTGGCTTCCAGGAGTATCCGGGTATTTTTGACCAGCTCATCAATGCGAACCATTTTCAGGTAAGTGTAATAGGCCTTTTTTATATCCGACACCAGGGTTCGCCTATAAGCATTCCTGTCGGCTTCCCAGTATCCCGTCAGTTCTTTCCTTATCTTATAATTATAAAGAATATCCGGATTAAAAAGGGGCTGTACCAGCTCAACCTTGGTCTCATGCTCGTGGGGACGTAAAAAATTAAAGGTCTGATTCTCAATATTGGGGAACAAATGCGTGTTGGTAAGATAATTCAGTGTGTTATACACCGGATTCAACATATCACCCACTGGGAATTCGATAGTCCGGCCCCCTTCGGCCAGCGAAAAACGTGCATTGAGCGACAGGGCCGGAAAAAACCAGGAGCGCGCCTCGTCCAGCGCCTTCAGGCTTTTTTCATAATCGGCATTTTTCTGTTGCAGTGCCAGGTTATTTTGCAAGCCTATGTTTATATATCTGTTCAGAAGGGTATCGGCCTGCTGGCCCTGCAACGGAAACACAACCAGCCCTATAACCCCGAAAACAACCTTAATCCGTTTGTTTATTTTCCAGTCCATACAACAACACATTTATCTGGTTCCGTATCAGTTCAATAGTATCTATTTACAGCATATCCAGAAGTTTTCCCCGCAGGGCAATGCGTTCAAATACACCTGAAACCTTTGACCATAGGATGATAACCAGATTCTCCGCGAGAATGGACTGCATGATACTCCCGTCTTCCTGCCCCTGCTTCAGCACCTTCATAAAAAAGACCAGGGGAGAATCATCAATCAGGATCCTGAATTTCGATTCGTTCTCCACCCTATCGAAGCGGGTCTTATCAAAAAACATTGAGATAGGGCAAAACATTTCGGATTCGCTTTTCTCATCTCTCATTTCTCATCTCTCATATCTCATCTCTCATTTCTCGTCTCTCATTTCTCATCTCTCATTTCTTCTTCCCTGCCATTTCTTCCAGTACCTTCCTCATTTTCTCCAGCTCTTTCCCGTAACCGGCCCAATCCTCCTGTTTCAGATATTCCAGGGCACGATTATAATGTTGCAGGGCTTCAGAAGCTTTATCTAAGCTCTTTCCGGGCGTTTGTGCAAGATTTTTCTCCTTTTCCGGCACATGGGCATATATCGAGCCCAACCCTTCCTCAACAGGCGTAAAAACAGCCCGCAGAGCATCATCCAGACTCTCTTTCATCTCCGTACGATCCTTAAAGGACACAATCACCCGTTTCAGTTCCGGCATCTGACTCTGTTCCGACTGAAGGTAAACCGGTTCCACATATAAGAATGAATGGTTGATAGGGATGATCAGCAGGTTTCCGCGGATAACCCTTGAACCTTTCTGCCCCCACAGGGTCAACTCGGAAGAGATATCCGGTTTCTGGTTGATGCGGGCCTCTATCTGCATGGGACCGTAAATCAGTTTCTCCTTAGGCAGACTGTACACGATAAGCTCCCCGTAATGCTCCCCGTCACAGCGGGCACACATCCAGGCAACCATATTGTCTTTGCGTGACGGGGTCAGCGGAAGCATCAGTATAAACTCCTCGCTGCTTCCTGCAGGCAGCTTCATGGTGATGTAATAGGGTGACATCCGCTGTTCACTCTCCTGGTATATTTCCGTAGGCACATTCCACAGGTCTTCCTGGTTGTAAAACACCTGTGGATTGGTCATGTGATAGATGTTATAGATCGCATTCTGAATGGTAAACAGGTCGGACGGATAGCGGATATGAGACTTCAGAAAATCCGGCATATCTTTTATGGGTTTAAAAAGCCTGGGATAGATATTGCTGAACGTCCGGACCAGCGGATCAGACGGATCGACCACATAGTAAGTGACCGAACCGTTATAGGCATCTATCACCACCTTCACGGAATTCCGGATATAGTTAACCCCTTTTTCGGAAAGGTCCTGTCTCACCGGTTCCGAATATGGAAACATACTGGTAGTGGTATAAGCATCATGGATCCAATAAATTTTTCCGTCCTCTCCCAGTACCAGGTACGGATCGCTGTCAA
>JAGGWN010000042.1 GCA_021157415.1 Bacteroidales bacterium
CCGGATTTCTCCGGCTTTCTTTTTTGCGCTTCAAGCTTCTTCTTACTTGATCCCTGCCACCTCTTCGAGCATGGCGGTGGTAACCGACTTAGGTCTTTCGATAGGATAACCCAAACCACGGTCCCAGATAATATTGGAGAGAACACCCAGGGAACGGCCGATACCGAACAGAACGGTGTAGAAGTCATATTCCCTCACTCCATAATGCCACTGAATCACGCCGGACTGAGCATCCACATTGGGCCAGGGGTTTTTAGCTTTCCCATGTTCTTTCAAAATGTCGGGAACTACTTTGTATAATACATCCACATAGGCAAAAATCGGATCATCAGCCAGATGTTTCAATGAGAACTCACGCTGTGCCATGTACCGCGGGTCGGTCTTGCGCAGTACGGCATGACCGTATCCCGGGATCACCTGACCTGAGTTGAGGGTATCCCAGACAAATTTTTTCATTTCTTCTTCGTCGGGCACCTTCCCTCCCATCTTATCCATCACTCCCTGTATCCAGCGCAGCACCATCTCGTTGGCCAGGCCGTGCAGAGGACCTGCCAGACCGTCGATCATAGCCGAAATGGCATAATAAACATCCGACAGGGCACTGGCTACCAGATGACCGGTATGGGCACTCACGTTACCACTCTCGTGGTCGCTGTGCAGGATAAAATACAGACGGGACAGCTCATCATAAGGGGCAGGCACACCCATCATATGGGCAAAATTAGCACCGAAATCCAGTTTGGGATCCGGAGCAATGATATCCCCTCCTTTGAATTTCTTCCTGTAAATGTAAGCTCCTATTTCCGGAAGTTTGGCCAACAGGTTCATGGCATCTTCATAAGTAGGATCCCAGTAATCCATTTTGCTGATCCCTTCTTTGTACTTTTTGGCAAAAATAGAATCTTTCTCCATGGAAAGGATGGCTGCCGAGAACATCACCATCGGATGAGCCTCTGCCGGCATAGCATTGATAACCTCAAAGACATACTGCGGAACTTTTGACCGGGACCTGAATTCTTCTACCACTTCCTCTGCCTGTTGCTCTGTAGGAATATCCCCCGTAAGCAAGAGATAAAAGAAAGACTCCACCGTAGGATAATCATTACCGGCAACCTTGGGTAGCTTGGCCAGTACTTCCGGTATGGTATAGCCCCGGAAACGGATCCCCTCAAAAGGATCGAGATAAGAGATGTCTGTTACCAGGCATTTGACACCACGCATACCACCGATCGCCTGTCCTATGGATACCTCTCCCAGTTTCACATCACCAAACTCCTTTACAAGGCGGGTTGTACGCGGACGCCAGCCTTCAATTTTCTTCTGAAGGTTTTGTTTTAATGTTGACATAATTTTGTTTTTATTTTGGTTATTAATAAATTAAAAAAATTAAATCCAATTTTGTTTCAACCTATAAATTTAAGACAATATTTGTACGATTGTACTACTCATTCATATGTTTTACAACCTGATGATTCGAGTCTATAATGGTGGATTTTCCTTAAAATCGAGGCGGAGAAAATTTTGTAACCACAGTTAACTTATTGTTAATGTGGATTGTATAATTCCTGACAACGAAGGGTGTGGCCACAAAGACCCTTTTTAAACCGGATTCACCTGCTAAAAAAACTATCGTAAAACATATGAAAGCATGGTTATTTATCATAATTTTAGTACCGAATAATTCATAAATTTGTATGCATTGATTATATAATAATAAAATACGAACAATATGGCGAAAATAAGTAAAAAGGATGCGCTGGAATATCATAGTATAGGGCGTCCGGGAAAAATCGAAGTCATACCCACAAAGCCCCACAGTACACAACGGGACTTGTCCATGGCTTATACGCCGGGAGTAGCTGATCCCTGCCTGGAAATCAACAAAAAACCCGACGATGTTTATAAATATACGGCGAAAGGAAATCTGGTGGCTGTTATCAGCAACGGTACTGCCGTACTGGGACTTGGCGATATCGGCCCCGAAGCCGGTAAACCCGTCATGGAAGGAAAAGGTCTTTTGTTCAAGATTTTCGGGGATGTGGATGTCTTTGACATTGAAATTAACACCAAAGATATTGATAAGTTTGTAGAAACGGTCAAACTGATCTCTCCTACTTTCGGAGGAATCAATCTGGAAGATATCAAGGCTCCCGAATGTTTTGAGATTGAAGAACGTCTGAAGGAAGCGCTGGATATCCCGATCATGCATGATGACCAACATGGCACTGCCATTATTTCGTCTGCCGGCCTGCTTAACGCCCTGGAACTGAACGGAAAGAAAATCGAAGACCTTAAACTGGTCGTTAACGGCGCCGGTGCTGCCGCCATTTCCTGCACCAAACTGTATATCTCTTTCGGCCTGAAAAAAGAGAATGTCATTATGGTGGACAGCAAAGGAGTTATCAACAAAAAAAGAAAAAACCTGAATAAATACAAACAAATGTTTGCTACCGACAAGGATGTAAACACCCTGGAAGAAGCCATCAAGGGAGCAGACATTTTCCTCGGTCTTTCGGTCGCCGGTGTCCTCACGCCCAAGATGCTTAAAACCATGGCTAAAGATCCCATTGTTTTTGCCATGGCCAATCCGGTACCGGAAATCACCTATGAAGAGGCCATTGCCGCCAGAAAAGACATTATTTTCGCCACAGGCCGATCCGATTACCCGAACCAGATCAACAATGTGCTTGGATTCCCATTTATTTTCAGAGGAGCATTGGATGTCAGGGCCCGTGCCATCAATGAAGAAATGAAGAAGGCTGCAGCCCGTGCCCTGGCCGACCTTGCCAAACAACCGGTGCCGGAGGTGGTAAACATTGCCTACAACACCAAGAACCTCACTTTCGGCCGTGAATATATCATTCCCAAACCCCTCGATCCGCGGTTGATCTCTTCCGTAGCCCTGGCCGTCGCCAAGGCTGCCGTGGACACCGGCGTTGCCCGTAAGAAAATATATAACTGGGATGCTTACCGCAACGAGTTAAACAACAGGCTGGGCAATGAAAATCAACTGATCCGGTTCATTACCAACAAAGCCAAGAAATCACCCAAACGGGTGGTCTTTGCAGATGCAGACAATTTCAGCGTGCTGAAAGCAGTCGAGATCGTTTATCAGGAGGGGATCGCCAAACCCATTCTGTTGGGAGACACCAAAAAAATAAAAAAAATCATCGAAGAAAACAACCTGGAATTGGGAAAAGTCAGGATCATCAACCCTCACTCCTCCCTCGAAGCCAAAATAAGGAAAAGATATGCCAAAGTCCTTTTTGAAAAAAGACAACGCAAAGGCGTAACCCTGGATGAAGCGGAAAGTCTCATCCATAATCCATACTATTTCGGCGTTATGATGGTCGAACTGGGAGATGCCGATGCATTCCTGTCAGGTTACGAAAGCAAATATGCCGATACCATAAGACCCGCTATCCAGATTGCAGGGACAAAACCCGATGTACGCACCATCGCCGGGATGTACATCATGATGACCCCCAAGGGCCCGTTCTTCTTTGCAGATACTACGGTGAACATATTGCCCTCTGCAGAAGAACTGGTGGACATTACGCTGTTGACCGCCGAACAGGTTACAAAATTCAACATCGAACCGCATATCGCTCTGCTCTCCTACTCCAACTTCGGGTCGGCCCAGCGCGGAGACACCCCGAAGATCATGAACCAAGTCGTAAATATCCTTCATCAGGATCATCCTGACCTGATCGTCGATGGGGAAATGCAAGCTAACTTCGCCCTGAACGATGACCTGCAAAAAAACATTTTCCCCTTCTCCAAACTGGTGGATCATAAAGTGAATACCTTAATCTTCCCCTCCCTGAATGCCGGAAACATTGCTTATAAAATGATGCAGGAAATAGGTGGTTCTGAAGCCATCGGACCAATCCTGATGGGAATCAACAAACCTATTCATGTTCTGCAGATGGGCTGTTCGGTTCAGGAGATCGTTGACATGACCGCCATGGCCGTTGTCGATGCCCAGGAAAATGAATGATAAAACAAAAACGTTACCTGCGGACATTTTGACCTCAGAAATAAATATTGAAATATATTTTAATTCATTAACCTTCAAAAATAAATTATCATGAAAGTATCAGTTATCGGAGCCGGCCATGTTGGAGCCACCGTAGCCAACGTGATTGCCGAAAAAGACATTGTCAATGAAGTGGTCCTGCTGGATGTTGTGGAAAACCAGGCCGAAGGAAAAGCCCTGGATATGTGGGAATCCTCCCCCGTGCAGATGTTCGATACCCGTATTACAGGCAGTACCAACGATTATACCAAAACGGCAGGATCGGAAGTGGTCGTGATCACCTCCGGCAAACCGAGAAGTCCGGGCATGAGCCGTGACGACCTGATCGGCACCAATGCTGCCATTGTTAAATCCGTTACGGAAAATGTGGTGAAATATTCACCCGATGCCATCATTATTGTTGTAACCAATCCGCTGGATGTATTGTCCTACGCAGCTCATCTGGCTTCCAAAAAAGACACCTCCAAAGTATTCGGGATGGCAGGCGTTCTGGATACGGCCCGCTACCGTTCCTTTATCGCCCAGGAACTGAATGTCTCCCCCAAGGATATCCAGGCACTCCTGATGGGCGGTCATGGCGATTCAATGGTTCCCCTGCCCCGTTATACCACGGTAGCCGGAATACCCGTAACCCAACTGATGTCAAAAGACAAACTGGATGCTATTGTGAAACGTACCCAGGGCGGCGGTGGAGAAATAGTAAAACTGCTGGGCACCTCAGCCTGGTATGCCCCCGGCGCAGCCGTGGCCCAAATGGTAGAGGCTATTGTAAAAGATCAGAAAAAAATCCTCCCTGTATGCGCCTACCTGAAAGGACAATACGGTTTCAACGATATTTATATTGGCGTTCCTGTCAAACTCGGTAAAAACGGTATTGAAGAAATTATCGAGGTGGAACTCGATGACCATGAAAGAGAATTAATGAACGCTTCGGCCAAGGCTGTGCGCGAAGTCATGGACATACTTGACAATATGCACCTTTTCTGAGAATAATTCGAAACAAAAAAAAGAACGAACCTTCCGGTCCGTTCTTTTTTTTTTCTAATAATCAGGAGAATAAGTACAAAATTATACGTATTATCAGTAAAAAAGTGGTTGCAGACAGAAAGGCAGAAAGACAGAATGTATATCTTGTCGTATGTTTGCAACATACGATAAGATACGAATCCCCTCACTCTTTCTTATCGCTACAAGCACACCTTTCCGTTCCCTCCCGGGATGATCCGCCGATGCGGGCCCTATTGTGACAAAATCACAAAATAATTACTTACTTTGTCCTATTAAATTTTCTCATTGCCATGGATACACTATATTATGCACTCCTGATTTTGGCTGCTTATCTCATTGGATCTATTCCCTCTTCCATCTGGCTCGGAAAAATATTCTTCCAACTGGATATACGTGAGCATGGCAGCGGCAATGCCGGTGCGGCCAACACCTTTCGTGTTTTGGGCTGGAAAGCCGGTATTACCGTCC
>JAGGWN010000005.1 GCA_021157415.1 Bacteroidales bacterium
GGGGGGTGAAAAAAGTCGCGTGGTCCTCACACGCTTTGCCAAAACAGGACAAAAGTTCTCTTTAGCCATAAAACTCATAAACAACGGGTACAGTTGCCGTTTTTACCAGGCTGACATGACAGGTATGCCGGCCGGATACGGAGACTTTATGGAGGTACTTAAAAGATTCTCATCTAAGTCCCCCGGCAAGGGACTCCCCATCACTACCTGGAAATGGAAAAAGAATGCTTCTGATGATGCAGCTATGCCAACCTTCAACGACACCGGATGGAAAACCCTGAAAAGCGGTGAAAACTGGCAGGGAGAAAATGAATATGCCTGGTACCGTACAACACTTGTTATACCGGAAAATATTGACGGTTTTTCCGTGAAAGGAATACCTCTCCGTCTTATGGTCAATGGCAATGACAAATGTGAGATATGGGTCAATGGCCAATTACAAAAAAAATCAGGAGGGGATGTTGCTGTAACTTTAACAGCCTCCGCCAAACCGGGTGAAAAATTCTTCCTGGCCATCAAGGTTATCAACAGTCGTGGCAGTGGTGCCTTGCGCTTTGCACGGGTTATCACTCAAAAAGCCATAGACCTGCAGGCTGACATCAACAAACTAATGAAAAGACTTCATCGTATCGATCGCTATTTCAGCATGAATACCATACCACAAACCACTCAGATCGTTGATCTTACCGGTATCCTGCAAAGATTTGCCAACAGCAAAGCTCCTCTGGATGTCATGGTCAAAGAACTGGGTATATTCCTTCCCGGCAAGGAAAAGATCTATTCCCGTGATCCTGTTTTCGTGGTACCTCCTTATTTACAGGACGCAGAAAAAGACGGGATCACCATCATGTGGGAGACCGCCTATCCCTCCAATGGAAAAATCATATATGGCGAAGGGACAAGCCTGACAGACACACTTCCTGAAACCCCTCATCCGTTGCTTCTTCACGAAGTGACCATCCCCGGGCTGAAGGAAAACACCCAATACTCTTATAAAGTAGTCACGGGCAACCTTTCCAGTCCTGTTCATACCTTCCACACAAAAAAAGGAAAAAATGAACCCATTAAATTTATTGTTTACGGCGACAGCCGCACGCTTACTAAAGTTCATGAACACCTTATCAAAATGATGGTACCGGAAAAACCGGATTTCATTGCCAATGTCGGTGATGTGGTCTCGCGCGGTGCAGTCCTGGATCAATGGATAGACGAATACTTCTACCCTATACGTCATATCAGTGGAAACGTACCTACCTATATCTCCATCGGAAATCATGAATACGGAGGTTTCGAAGGGTATGTTCCTCCCTTTGAGCGCAGGGTACACAATCCTCTTACCTCCACCGGGAGCACTGAGTATTTTTATTCTTTTGATTACGGAAATGCCCATTTTATCTTCCTGGACCCCAACGAGTATGAGTTTCCTGACGGAGACGGCATCCTGCCGGAGTCACAACAATACCGATGGTTCGTCAACGATCTGAAAAAGGCCGCCAAGCATGCTGAGTGGATCTTTGTCTTTATGCATCAACCTCCTTATTCAGAATGTTGGTCGGGAGGTTACTATGACGGAGAACCCCCGCTGCGAAAATATATTGTCCCCATCATGGAAGATGAAAAAGTAGATATCGTCTTTTCCGGACACACCCACGATTATGAACGAGGTCTCCCCCACCCGCCCTATGATCCTAAAACAGGTCATGGGAACAATGTAGTTTATGTAATTACCGGAGGCGGTGGTGCAGACCTGGATAATCACAAATACCGGGATTGGGAACAGATAGATTTGCCCAACCACCCGGCACGCCCCAACAGCAACGAATTTGACGGAGGGAAATATTATCAGTTTCATTATGTTGTCGTTGAAATCAATGGGAAAAAACTGAAATATAAAGCCGTCAAAATGAATGGAGACGGTTCCTCCGGAGGCATCCTGGATTCGTTTGAACTGGAACACAAATAATAACCTGAGAAAATAAAAAAATCATGATCAAAACAATGTTAACATTACTCGGTCTGATGCTGGCTTCCGTTCTCTTTTCACAACAATATGAAGATGTTCCTTTTTTACAGGATCATGCTGAAAAGTATGTTTTCAGTGACCGGAACTTCAGACCCGTGCTCCTGCAGGCGTGCAGCGACCGGAATGGACGCATCAACGTACTGAGTTCCAAAATGCTTCTTCATCCCTGGAACCATCATCTGGTAAAAAACGAGTTGTATCCTTTCATGAACGATATGGACCTGCTGGCCATGACCCGTTATAAAGATCAGTTTGTTTATCTTTCCAAAGAGGCACTGTTCAGCAATGCCTGGGCCGGCAAAGTCTGGATAGAACACGACATGCCCAATGCCACCGGCTTTTGTATGGGAGAGGATTTTTCTTTTTTGCTGGCCGGAGATAATCACCTGGAATATTATGTAAAAGGACGGAAAGTCTGGGAAAACAAACATACGGGCTTATCTCCGTTCGAAATGCTCTTTGATAAAGAAAAGGAACGTTTTCTGTTACTTACCGGTCAAACACTCATGGTCTTTGACCCGGCTGCAAAAAAGCTGAAAAGGGTTCACGAAGGCAGCAACCTGACGGCTATGGCGCTGTCCGGTGACAAACTGATATTGGGTACCACCGACGGAATATATTCCCTGGATCGCAAATCCCTGAATTCGCCCACGCCACTGGATAAAAAACTGCCCTGGACCGATATCACCTGTATCCGGAATATCCGCGGCAGGCTTTGGTTTGGCTCTGCACGAGGTATGTTTGCCCGACGAAAGGAGGGAGCATACGATTATTATGCCTCCAAAAGATGGCTGGTGGATGACCAGGTCAAGGAGATTGCTCCGGGACCCGGCAACAGCATCCTTGTACTGACCCGAAACGGATTGAGTAAAATAGTGTTCACCCCCATGACACTGGCAGAAAAAGCGGAATATTTTGAAAAGATCCAGCGGCTGCGGCACATACGCTACGGCTTTAACGGACGTACCAACCTGACGGTCCCCGGAGACCTATCCACTGCCAGGATGGTGGACAGCGACAATGACGGCCTGTGGACCTCTATGTATCTGGCGGGTGAATTGTTTCGTTATTCGGTTACCCATTCTAAAGAAGCCTTAAAAAATGCTTATGAAGCTTTTGAGGCCATGGAAAGACTTACGGAGATCAGTGGCATTCCCGGGTTTCCTGCACGTACCTATGAACGCAACGGTTACCAGAGCAGTGACAGGGATATCAATATGCCGGAAGATCAGAAGATATGGCGGCTTACCCCCGACAAACACTGGAGATGGAAATCCACCACCAGCAGTGATGAATCGTGCGGACACTTTTTCGTCTATGCCCTATTCGCCGAAATCGTTCCCGACCGGGCCTGGAAAGACCGTGCAGTACACCAGATTAAAATAGAGATGGATCATATCATCAACCATAACTGGTACCTGGTCACCTGGAACGGAAAACCCACCCGGTGGGGACGCTGGAATCCTGAATATGTGAACAGCTTCTCTCCCCATACAGGCGACCGCCGTCTCAACTCCACCCTGATCATCGCTTTCCTGGAAACCACCTATCATTTTACCGGCGATGAAAACTATAAAAAGAAAGCGTATGAGCTGATGGATCAATACGGTTATCTGGAAAATATCCTCCGGCCGGCAGGAGAGATCGGATATGTAAAAGGCCAGCCTCTGAGCGACGGATGGAACCATTCCGACGATGAGATGTATTTCCTTACGGCACCGGCACTCATCAAATATGCCTTTACCGACACCCTGAAAATGAAATTCTTTGAAACGGTTAAAAGTCATTGGGAAAGAGAACAGCCGGAGAAAAACCCATTGTGGAACTTTATCTATGCCCTGGTAGGCGGCAAAAATTTTGACCTGGCAAGCTCCGTTTGGTGGCTCCGGGAGTTCCCCCTGGATCTCATTGCCTGGAACGTAGATAATACGTATAGAAAAGACCTGACCTTCCTGAAACCTAATTTCATGAAACGCTCTGTCAGGGAAATACTGCCACCGGACGAATGTCCTATGCATCTGCATAACAGCGCCTATGAGATCAAAGGCGGTGAAGGAGGAAGAAGAGAGTATCCTCCCTATATTTACACTCTCCCGTATTGGCTGGGACGTTATGTCGGTGCCATACGCGCAGAAGAAAAATAAACGAATTGTATTTTTTCATTTCTTCTCAAAACCATGTCTATGAAAAACAAAAAACTATTCACAACGAAAATGGTTTTGGTACTGGCATCTTTGTTCTTGTTTTTCACAACGGGAACGATCCTTTTTGCACAGGACCTGCCTGTTTTCCCTTTCAAGTCGGACACATTCATTAAAGAATGGCTGATATGCGGACCCTTTCCGGCCCGGAGCGCCCGGTCCCTCTATCATGATTTTCTGACGGAAAGAGGTGGGGAGGACAGAATCCATCCGGTAACCGGCATGCAAATCAGCAGTTCTTCCGTCCCTCCGGGAAAAGTATCCTGGAAGAGGGCTATGGCTCAAAGTGACGGAAAGCTGGATTTCAGAAAATATATTCTTCCCAATCAGAAAAACATTTCCTATGCCGGCGTAACAATCCGGTGCAATCAACGCACGCCGGCTTTACTGAAACTGGGCAGTAACGATATGATTGCCGTCTGGCTCAACGGAAAGAAAATATACATATTTCCTGATCCACGGGCTTCGGGACCTGATGCAGACAAAGTGGCTGTTACCCTGAATAAAGGGGATAATTTTTTATTGGCAAAAGTGCAAAATGTAGGTGGAGGGTGGTGGCTATATGCCCGTTTTGACAAGTTGTTCGCTCTCGATAAAAATATCTATACCACCACTCCTTCGGCCAGTCCCGTACCACAAAGAATCAAGGACTATGAAATAGCCGATATCTTTTCCGTCATGCTCTACAATACCTCTGAACAAATGGCCGGACCGGTACAAATGTCTGCGGGAAAAGAGGGAAAGGTTATGGCTGTGCAGGAAAATATCAAACCGGGGAGACTGGTTTGGTTAAAGGGAGTTTCCCCTGTCAGCCGGTCAAAAATAATGGACTCCATTGAGACGGATATCATTCTGACCACACCCCTCCACTCCCGCTCTTTTCACGTCAGCGTAAAACATTTTCCCCTTATGGACGGGATCACCTGGTTTGTGCAGGGTTTTCATGTGGATCCGGTATGGCGGGACAGCCAGTCCGGTTATCAGGCTCTTTCCTTCTCCAATCTGAATCAACATCTCCGGGCGGCCCAGGGTGACAGCAGCTATGACTTCCTCATGAGCGAGATTCCTTACCTCAAACCTTATTATGACATTTTCCCCGCCGACCGGCCACTCATACGGAAACTGATAAAAACGGGACGGAGTGAAACCTGTGGCAGTTACAACCAACCCAACGAGACTACCATTTCGGGAGAAGCCCTGATACGGAACATTCTTTACGGAAGATTCTTTCACGAGAACGTCCTGCATGATTATCCACGTGTTTATCAACCCTGGGATGTTTTTGGTCACATTATCCAGTTACCACAGATTCTGAAAAAATCAGAATTCACCGGCACGGTCTGGGAACGTTCTAATTACCGTTCTGCCAACGTCCGTGTACCGGGGATCCCCGATCTGTATTTTGCCCAGTCTCCCGATGGCACTATGCTTCCTACACGGAAGGTTTCTTACAGTTTCTCCAATCCCGGGGGCCCTGCCAGCAAAGCAGAAACGGAAACACGTAAACGGATAGCGGAAGATATGAGAGAACAGCAACAACAAATCAAAGGCATCTCTTATGATTTCCGGTTAAATGCTACCGACGAAAAAGCTCCCACCGCCTGGATGATCGGTCGAAGTAAGGTCTTCCGTTCATTTATTCCCCAGGTACGCCTGGAAGCAGACGGCGCAGAAAAATATTTCGAACATATTGAAAAGCAGGAAAAACAGGAACACCTTGATATCCCCGTTGTTTCCCGTGATGTCTCCCAGTATAACGAAGGATGTGAGCTTTCCCGTTTCGACCTGAAAATGGGCAACCGCCTGGGGGAAAACATACTGATTGCTGCTGAGAAATTCTCAACCCTGGCCAATATCCTGGGAATGCCTTATCCGGATATCGCCCTGGATGAGGCCTGGCGACAATTACTTTTTGGTCAACATCACGATGGGGTTACCGGCTGCGGCGCCGACGAACCTTATCTCGACCTGGCCGGCGGATACCATCATGCCCTGGACCTGGGAAACAAAAGTCTTACGGCAGCCCTCCGTTATATCGCGGAACATATCAACACAGCCAGCACAAATAAGGATGCTATCCCTGTCGTGGTCTATAACTCCCTAAACTGGAAACGCAATGATATCGTACAAACTATCATACATTTTAAGAAACCGGTAAAAGGTTTCAGACTGGTCAACGAAAAGGGGGGAAACGTTCCTTTGATGGTCCGCACATTAGAAAAAAAAAGGAAACATATTCTATCTGCCGGGATCAGCTTTATCGCAGATCAGGTTCCCTCGATGGGATACAAAACCTGGTGGATTGTACCTGATAAAAGTATTCCCCCGCAGGAAACCCCGGTGGAAAAAGAAAGCACAGTCATCGAAAATGAATTTTTCCGGCTTGCCGTGGACAAAAGGATGGGAGGCGGTATTACCAGTCTGATGGAGACAAGCGGGGGAAAAGAATATATCAATACGTCCCATGGACATCCGGGCAATGAATTGATACTGCTAAAGGAAGGACCGGGTTTTGAACCGGCCTGGCGTTTTCTCACCACAGGAGAAAAATATTTCTCGAAAGATTATCCCGTACAAATCAAAGTATTCAAGAGCCCACTGTATGAAAAACTGGTCATCACGGGAGAAATGCCGGGCATGAAAGAACGAATCCAGGAAATCACACTTTATCACGGGATAAGACGTATTGATTTCAGGACACGTTTGGTGAACTATAAAGGACAAAATGGTAGAAATATCGCTGAAAATGACACTTCCCCGTTACGAGATCAACGCGATTTGTATGTAATCGGTTTCCCGGCCAGCCTGGAAGGAAGTATCCCTGTGCTGGAAGATCGCTTTGCTACAAAAACGTATTACCGTAGTAAAGAGTATCTCTCCTACCGCAGTACCAATACCGTATGGACCACCCATCACTCCATGAACAGTTGCTACCAGTGGTTCGACAACAGTTGGTCGGTAAAAATTAACTTCGGGGGTCGTTACAGTGTCGCCCCGGGGCCGTCAGAAATAGTAACTTCCAGGGATACTTCCTTACGCAAAGCAGGATTCAGGTTGCAGACAGCCCTGGCACAAAAAGGGGTCACCGCTACTCCGGCTTATCCGGGGATAGAACGGGATTATGACATCCAATACCGTCGTTTTTGTTTCTCGGCCGGATCCTTGGGAAAAAACAGCTATAATGCCAAGCTTATGAGTCATCTTACGGACGGTGCCAGACAAAATATCTACCAGCAATTGCAGAATCAAGGCTTTGCCTATGCTTTCGTCTATGATAAGAATCTGAAAGAAGCCTGGTTTGCTTATCCGGTGCTTATGATCATTGGGAAAAATGAAAGAATGACTGAAAAAGCACTGGACCGGCTTACCTCGCAACTGCAACAGACAGGCAACATCTCTCTGCCCGCCAGAGCCTGGCTGGCCGGAGCAAAAAGCCGGGTGGGTAATTATGGACTGGCCATCATCAACAGGGGAAACATGCCGGTCAGCACCGAAAACGACGGAACCATGGTCCTGGCACTCATGCACACCATCCCCTGGCAGTCTCCCCTGCTGCCATGGACCCACGACTTCCCCGAACGTAAAACCCATGTCTTCGATTACGCGCTCTACCCGCACAAAGGGAACTGGCAGAAGGCAAACCTGGTCTTCCGGGGATATGAATTCAACAACCCCCTTGTGGCATTACAAACCACACAGCACCACGAAGCATTGCCTCAACAGCTCTCTTTCCTCAGCACCGGAAAAAGCAAAGGGGTCATTACCGCCGTCAAACCTGTTTCGGCCGGACCGGAATCTTTTTCCCGGAATACCAAAACCTGTGCAAAGAACGGAATCATTATCCGCATATATGAACCGATGGGAAAAACGGAAGAAGTTCATATCCAAACCCGCTTTCCCATTGTCTCAGCCGGGAAAGTAAACCTGATGGAACGTCAGGAAACAAAGGTCCCTTTTGACAGCAACAGTTTTTCCTTCCATCTTACCCCATACTCCATTCAAACTTTCAAAGTGCATACACCCCTAAGACCGGTAGAAAAAGCCGGGGGTTATACGCCTTCCTATAATCATCCGGTGTACTGCAGGTTCTGGGAACACAATGACGGGGCAGCTCCTGCCGGTTACAATCCGGTCAACGTAAGCATTATCGCACCTCCCGGCATCGACCGCCGGGATGCCGGAAAAAATATCCGGCAAATACAAGTATATGTCACCAATGATTATATGGATAGTCCGGTGAAAGGAACCGTAAACATTGAAACACCCCCCGGCGTACGGGCCGTGCCTGACAAATTCAGTTATCGGGTGAGTCCCGACAGTGAGAGCAGGTATCCCGTCACACTTATCCTGACAGGGCAGATCACTCCCGGATTTATACGGGCTTCCATTGTACAGGATAGCACGATCTTGTTTGATGTTCTCCCGTTTCGGTTGCCTCAGAAAAGATTCGGACATGAAGATGATATCCGCACCGGAACAAGGATAAACTGGAAAGTAACCCATCAGAACAAACGGGTTGCCGTTACACTTGTAAACCCTTTTGCCCAGGATATTGACGGAGAGGTCTCTCTGATAGGCCCCGTAGAAACATGGGGAAACGGTCCATATAACCCTGTCGGACTGATTGCGGTCAATCCCTGGAAACAGGCATTTCATCTTCCTGCCCGCGAAACAAAAACATTGTATTTCGATATAAAACCGGTGAACGGAGAAAACGATAACGCTTTTTGGCTGGCTGCCAAACTAAGCTATTTCGGGTACCTGGATTATAAACCTGCTGTGGGAAAACTGCTCATTCAAAAATAGAAAACAAACATGAACTACCTACGATTTATAATATTGTGTCTTGTTATTTCCGTTATTTTTCCGGCTTGGCGTAATAATTCTCCATCTCCAAAAGCAATAACCATCCCCATGAAAGAAAAACAGCTCACTTTTTCCGCCAGGAATCATGTATTGGACAACAATGACAATTTCTCTCCCGATGGATATTTTTTATGTTACGATACGCGGGGCACGATCTTTAACGAAGATCTCGCAAATTCCAGGTCGGTTGAAAAAGTTGAGATCGCCACCGGAAAAGAAACGGTGCTCTGGGACCCTCCTTCTGTCAATGGAGAAAAAGCTGCCCCCGGTGTGGCAGCCGTTTCGTTTCATCCTTTTGAGAACAAGGTAATCTTCATTAACGGGCCTTTCCTCGAAGAGATAAAGCAACGGGGTTATTATGGTCACCGGAATCGCACGGCCGGCGAAGTTGACGGTAAAGGACATAAAAAGTTTCACCGGGTGGAGATGCGGGATGTCACCCATGACCCCACCACCCCGGGAGCCCACCGCGGCGGAACCCACCGCCACGAATACTGTCGTGACGGCAGCCGCATCGGCTTTACCTATGACGACTTTTTCGTGCGCAATGTTGATCGCACCATCGGTTTCATGCAACCCGACAAAAAGGTCCCGAAAGGTTATACCCATTATTTTGCCGTTATCCTGAAACCGACACCCATAGGAAAAGCCAAATCCGGCGAGATAGAAAAAGCCTATGGCGACTCCTGGGTGGATTCCTCGGGAACAATGCGCGCTTTTATCGGGAAAGTACGCCGTGAAAACGGCAAAGACTACGACTATGACCTTTTTGTAGCTGACATACCCAAAGATATTGACATCACCACCGCTTTTCCGGGCACCAGAAACAGGTATCCCGAACCTCCCGCGGGCATCACCATCCGGCGCCTGACCCATGGCATGAATGTCACCGGCATTGTCCGGGGTTCATACGATGGTACCCGCATCGCTTTTGCTGCTGCTGACAACAAGGAGATTAACCAGGTCTTTATCATCCGTGCGGACGGATCACAAAAAAAACCGCAACAACTGACTCACCTCGAAAAAAATGCAGATGCCATCCGCTGGCATGTTTCAGACAACTGGGTGTTCTTCATCAGCGACGGAAACATTATGGCGACATATACCGGAAAAGAATATCCTTTCGGAACAACCCTTTGCCTGACCACCGAGAAAAAGAAAAGAGAACAACTGGTGCTGTCACAAAACGGCAACCTGGCCGCATACGACATCAGCACTCCCACAAAAGACGCTTCAGGCCAGATCGTTAAAGATGCGGAAAATCATGACTTCAGACAAATATGGGTCATGAAAATAGCCTGGAATCAGATAGACAATATACTTAAAGATAAAAGGGAAAAGATAAAAGAATAAAATTAAAAATGAAGCCATTACCCCTGCTTATTTTGGTATTGTTTATTACCGGACTTTTCTCCTGCGCACATCAGGAACAAGAAGAGTTATCAGCCTGCTCCGGCATTCCCGACACCCTTTTCCTTCAGGAATATCATGAACCTCATCCGCTGGGTTCTCCGGCAGCCAACGACGTACGTTCTGTAGTTGTGGATAAGAACAACACGGTCTGGGCCGGCACACAGGCAGGGCTCTTCCTCCTGTCCCCCGGTTTACAAACCTGGCAGCCTGCCCTGAACATAAAAGAACAAGGTCCTGTTTTCGATCTTTTCCTCGATAAGAGCAACAGCCTGTGGATAGCCGCCTGGAACGGCCTTTACAAGATCAGCGCAGGAAAAACAGAAAAAATTCCGGGCATTAGGGGACCTGTCGCCGTAACCGGTACCGACGGCACACATATCCTTGCCATAGGTCCTTCGGGTTTTTGGAGACAGCAAGGAACCCGTTGGGTAAAAGAGAAGATGCTCTTCTCCCGCGAGGACCGCTGTTTGCAATACGATGATAAACAGGGTTTTTATCTGGGTACCGGCCGTGGCGTATGGCATAGTCAACCCGGTGATACCATTCACCTGTGGACTCCGGCACAACTGATCAGCGACAATATCTTCGGAATGGACTTTCACAACCCGGAAGAACTGTGGATCGGAGGCCTGGGAGGAATAACGGTATATAACTCCGGTAAGGATACCAAAAGCTTTGTTCTCACACCTAACGAAGGTCTGAGTAATATCTGGGTAAGATGCATAAAACGGTCTCCCTCCGGCACCATGTGGGTAGGCACCGATCTGGGTGTGGTGCGTTTCCGCGAGAATAAACACTCTCTGCGTCACAGCCGTCGCTGGCTCCTCAACGACCAGGTAAGGGACATTGCTTTTGATAAAGAAGGAAATGCATGGATTGCCACAGCAGGCGGCGTAAGCGCTATAAAAAGGAAATCACTCACCCTGGCACAAAAAGCGGATTATTATGAAAGACTCCTTTTGCGACGGCATGTCCGTGCTCCCTGGATCGTGGAAAAATGCCGGCTGACAACACCGGGCGACACGGCTGCCTGGGAACCTATGGATGACGATAATGACGGACAATATACCGGCATGTACCTCGCCATGGAATCGTACAGATATGCAGTGACACATGATCCTGCAGCCCGCGAAAATGCGGTCAAAACTTTTCATGCGCTGAAATTCCTGCAAACGGTTACCGGTACGGACGGTTTCGTGGCACGTACGGTGATCCCTGTAAACTGGAAAACAATGGCCGATCCCAACAAAATCATTGACAAAAAAAGGTATGCCGATAAGACAGTCCGGAATCCCCGTGAAAAAAAGGTGGAAAAGCACTGGCGGCTTTCAAAAGACGGACAATGGCTCTGGAAAGGGGATACCAGCAGCGACGAAATTACCGGACATATGTACGGATATACCATCTTCTGGGAAATAATCGCACAAGACGATCCTGTCCTGAAAAAAGAAGTAAAAGATCATGTAACCCGCATCGTGGATTATATCGTAAATAACGAATATTTGCTGAAAGACATAGACGGAAAACACACCACCTGGGGCGTATGGGCCCCTGAATATCTGAACGACAATCCCGACTGGGCCCCCGAACGGGGCATTAATTCCCTGGAGATCCTCTCCTATCTGAAACTGGCCTGGCAGGTAAGCAAAAAAAAGAAATACCGGAAAGAATATGACAAATTGCTTAATAAATATCATTACCGTACCAATATCCTGCATGCCAAATCCATCATGCCCGCCTGGCGTACTTTTATCGACGATGAGCTGGTGGCACTGGCTTATCCTGCCCTGATGATGTATGAGAAAGACCCCGTATTGCTGGAACTCTACAAAAAAAGTATGAATAACTGGTACGAAGCCTGTAAAAATGATGGCAGTCCCTTCTATTATTATACCATTGATGCTTTTCTACAAAAAAATTACAAATTGATTCCTTCCGTATGCTTCCTCCGCGACAATCCTCTCGACCTGATCCGCTGGACGGTTGATAACAGAACCAGGGAAGATCTGACACTCACCCATTCCCCCATTCTGGAAGATACGGAAACCAGCCGGCTGGTTCCTGCCAGCGAACGGGGCATCATGCGTTGGGACAAGAACCCCTGGGCAGCTGTACAGGGAGACAACGGTCATACAGAAGCCAGCCCAACGTTCTGGCTGTTACCTTACTGGATGGGTCGTTATTATCATTTTATAACAGAGCCTACACAATAATGGATATTTATTTTTAAATCATGAAACAAAAAAAAATATCAAAAGACGGACCTATTTTAAATACATATTTAAATAAACATTTAAATAAATATTTAAATACATATTTAAAGATTTTTCTTTTCCTCCTGCCGGTAACAGTTTACAGTGAGAACAGAAGATATACGGATAGCACACAGGTCATAAATCTAGGGAGCCGTCTGGAACTTTTTGTAGATTCTTTACTCATCGAAGACATGGAGGGGTTCATCCGGCCTGGCATAGGCCTGCAAAACTGGGTCTCCCGTTCCAATTATCCTGCCCGGAATGTGGTTCAGACCGGCCACAAAGAAAAAAAAACCGGGAACGGAATCGTTTATCAAACGGAAAAAGGTTTTATTAAATTACAGGTATGTAACGATGCAATCATACGTGTGGTGGTTTCACCCGTTAAGGATTTGCAGAAACGACCCAGTCTGATGATCACGGATTATCCGGATACCAAAACAAAATGGACCCGGAAAGAGACGCCTGATTATCTTCAGATATCCACGGATAAAATAACCGCCCGCATTAACAAGGCCGGCCTTACCGTTTCTTTTTATGACAAACTAGGCAACCTGCTGGTGCAAGGGGATTCTTCTGTATTCAAACCTGCGATCGTAAGTGGAGAAAACGTTTACCATATCAAACAGAAATACAGATTATCTCCCCAAGAAGCTATTTACGGCCTGGGACAATACCAGAACGGTATGATGAACTATCGCGGTCAGGATGTGGTTCTTTTTCAGGAAAACACGGTAGCTGTTGTGCCCATGTTCGTTTCTACAAAAAACTATGGGATTCTGTGGGACAACTATTCACTGACCCGTTTTCACGACGGGGATGACGGCACCTCAATGTGGTCGAAGGTAGCCGATGCTATCGATTATTATTTCATGGCCGGTAACAACCTGGACGATGTAATCAAAGGATATCGTTTTCTTACCGGTAAAGCACCGATGTTTGGCAAATGGGCGTATGGCTATTGGCAATCAAAAGAACGATACCATAATCAAAATGAGATCGTAGGAGCGGTACGGAAATACCGGGAACAACGGCTCCCGCTGGACAATATCGTACAAGACTGGATGTATTGGGGAGACCTGGGCTGGAACGCATTGGACTTTGACCGTAAGAAATTCCCTGACCCAAAAGAAATGATCGACACCATCCACAAAATGAATGCACACATTATGATCTCTATCTGGCCTAATTTTGCTACAAAAACACAAGTTTACAAAGAGATGAAAAAAAGAGGCTTTCTGATTGGCAGCGAGGACAATCAAAACCGGGGATTATATGATCCATATAATAAAAAAGCCAGGGATTACTACTGGCAGTGGCTTAACCGCAACCTGTTTTCTATTGGTATGGATGCCTGGTGGATGGATGCTTCCGAGCCGGAAGTTTCAGGAAAAACGATAACGGATCAGGTACACAATATTGAAAGCTGGGGACACAATGCCATGGGGACCATGGCCCGTTATCTGCTTTCTTACTCGTTGATGACGACAAAAGGCGTGTATGAGAACCAGCGGTTGACCACAGACCAAAAAAGAGTTTTCATCCTCACCCGTTCGGCCTATGCCGGACAACAACGTTATGCCGCTGTCACCTGGTCGGGAGATATTCATGCCCGGTGGGAGGTCTTCCGGCATCAGATCTCTGCCGGTATTAACTTCTGTATGGCCGGCATACCCTATTGGACTACAGATATCGGGGCTTTCATACCGGACAACCCGCTGGGCAACAAGGATAATGCCTACCGGGAACTCTACGTCCGGTGGTTTCAGTTCGGGACCTTCTGCCCTATCTTCCGTTCACACGGCACGGGCACTGCCCGGGAGATTTACAACTTCGGAGATAAAGACTCATGGTCGTACCGGTCGCTAAAGAAGTTTGACCAGTTGCGATACCGGCTTATGCCTTACCTTTATTCTCTGGCCTGGCAGGTAACCCGGCATAATTATACCATTATGCGGGGATTGCCCTTCGATTTTGCAGATGATCCCAATGTGCTTGAGATAGACAATGAATATATGTTCGGACCGGCATTTCTGGTCACTCCTGTAACCCGCAAGATGTATTTTAAAAAAAACTATACCGGCGAAGTCATCCCTCCGGCCCAACTGTTTGACAAGAACGGAAAACAAGGGGGTCTGACGGCAAAATTCTTCCATGGGATACATTTTGACACTCTGGTTGCTGCCAGCCGGATCAGCAACCTGGATATCAACTGGAATGCGGGTGCCTCCCGTCCCAAAATAGTCCGTCCTTCCTATTACAGTCTTCGCCTGTCCGGAGAACTGAAACCCAGAGAAAGTGGAACATACACGATCGTAACCACCTCAAATGATGGCATCCGGGTTAAAATTAACGGACAAACGGTAGTGGAAAACTGGACGGGGCACGGCGTCACAATTAATATGGGAGATATTGATCTTCAAGCAAATAAAAAATATAAGCTAACCATTGAATATTTTCAGCTATTAGGTAGTGCCATTACCAAAGTAGCCTGGATAACCCCTTCGGCACGTGATACATTAAAAGAACCATCATTGCCGCCGGATCAAAACCTGCCGGTATATCTTCCGGCCGGCATGGTATGGTATGATTTCTGGCGGGGGACAAGAACAAACGGAGGAAAAACCGTCGAAGTGCCGGCACCCATTAACGAAATACCCCTTTTTGTCAGGGCCGGCACGATCCTGCCGATGGGCCCCGACATGCAATGGTCCGCTGAAAAACCGGCCGAACCCGTTGAACTGCGTATATATACCGGCGCCGATGCCTCTTTTACTTTGTACGAAGATGAAAACGACAATTATAACTATGAAAAAGGTATTTATGCCACCATTCCCATCCGTTGGAATGAAACAACACAGACGTTAATCATCGGTAAGCGCCGGGGTTCTTTCCCCGGAATGCTGAAAACGCGAACGTTCCGTATCGTGTGGGTCGGCACAGATCATGGAACCGGTGTGGATACGGAAGAAAGAGCAGATAAGATCATAACCTATCACGGAGATGAAGTAACCATAAAAAAATGAGACATAGCAGATTCATCACCACACAGGGGTATAGGCAACAGCATAGCGTAAAGTCAAAAGCAAATAACAGCAAAAGCTCTTTCAGGGCCGGATTCTTTATCGGACATTCCCCAACGCAGGACCTTGTTCTGTATGATTGCTCTTTCCCTTCCAGGGCATACATTGATTATTCTTTGTTTTACAAATAAACAGTATCATGATGACAGGAAAGATTTTATTACTATTCTTCATTTTCTCGCTTTTATCCTTCTCTCCCCCTCCGGGCCCCTCTGTCCCTTCCCCCTCCGTCTTTCGTCTGCGGTACAACCATCCCGGCCTTCTCGTTGATTTAGGGGTAGGTCTCTGGGCCAATCCCATTCCGGTGGACTGGGACAATGACGGAGACAACGACCTGCTGGTCACCGGCCGCGACAAACCTTCCGGCGGGATGTATTATTTTGAAAATCCCGGTGATAACACCTTCGGTAAAGGGGTTAAAATTGCCGAAGGGAAGAGAAATCTTACCGTATCCTGGCCCGGGAACAAATTGACGGTCTGTACACCGGGCATTGTTTACCGGAATTTCCGCAATGATCTCTTCAATAAACCTGAAAAGATTAATTACAAACAGGAGTTTTACAGCGGTCGCACCAGTCAATGGAAATTCGAAGACTATGACGACGATGGCCTTTACGACCTGATCATAGGGGCCAGCGATTGGCGCGACTATGGCTGGGACAATGCCTACAACGAAAAAGGAGAATGGTTGCACGGTCCCCTGCACGGTTATGTTTATTGGGTCCGGAACATAGGCAGTAACACGCATCCCCGCTATGCCAGTGCACAACGTATCCTGGCCACAGGGAAGCCGGTGGATGTCTTCGGCAAACCCTCCCCCAACCTGGTGGATTGGGACGGTGACGGTGATCTGGATTTGCTGTGCGGAGAGTTCCTTGACAGAATCACTTCTTTTGAAAATACAGGCAGCAGTTCCAACCCGGTATATGCACAGGGACGTTTTCTACAAGTTAACGGACAGACCCTTCACCTGGAACTGGAGATGCCGGAGGTTGTGGTTTATGACTGGGACAATGACAGTGATCCCGATATCCTCGCGGGGATGGAAGACGGAAGGGTGGTCTTTGTCGAAAACAAAGGCCCCGGAAAGGATGGTGTGCCCATGCTGGCTTCTCCTGTTTACTTCAAACAACAAGCACAATACGTAATGTGTGGTGTACTCTCCACACCCTGCAGCTTTGACTGGGATGGTGACGGAGACGAAGACATCCTCTCCGGCAATTCAGCAGGATTTATTGAATATTTTGAAAATCTGGGTGGGGGTGACAAACCAAAGTGGGCAGCTCCGGTACGCCTGAAGGCAGGAGACAAAGTCTTCCGTATCATGGCTGGTAAAAACCTCTCTATCCAGGGTCCGGCCGAAGCCAAATGGGGCTATACCGTACCTTATGTAGCAGACTGGAATATGGACGGATTACCGGACATCCTGTATAACAGCATAACGGGGAAGATTGAGTGGCTGCCGAATATAGGAACCCGTACACATCCCCGTTTGGGAAAAGCACGTGCTGTACGGGTTGACTGGCAAGGAAAACCACCAAAACCGGCATGGACCTGGTGGAACCCGGGACCCAACGAACTGGTGACACAATGGCGTACGCGTCCTGTCATCATGGATCTTAACAAAGACGGACTTAACGACCTGGTCGTCATAGATCATGAAGGCTATCTTAGTTATTTTGAAAGAAAAAAAGCAAACGGATCTTTGATCCTTAAACCGGGGAAACGAATCTTTTTTGATGACAAAGGAGCTCCTTTGCGCCTGAATGACAGAAAAGCCGGACACAGCGGACGACGAAAGACAGACCTGGTGGATTGGGACGGTGACGGCGATCTCGATCTGCTGGTCAACACGGTTAACATCGGCTTGTACCGGAATATAGGCTCCGACAATCATTTTGTTTTTAAATATGTGGGCAATCTCTCTGATATGATCCTGGGTGGTCACAGCACCTGCCCCACCACAGTTGACTGGAATAAGGACGGTATCCCCGACCTGCTTATCGGTGCTGAAGACGGATTTTTTTACTACCTTCCACGGACGTCATGGCAAGACATGCAAACGCCGGTAAAAGTTAAAAAATAATCAACCATGAAATCCTTCACCGTTATTTTTCTCAGTATTTTCCTTCTTTCCTCCACGCTTTTCTCCCAACAAACGCAAATCATTTATCTTTCGGGGCGGGACAGTAAGAATACAACCGAATGGAACTTCA
>JAGGWN010000118.1 GCA_021157415.1 Bacteroidales bacterium
ATATTAAATATATTATTTTGTCATGGACGGCGGCGCCCATGCGGGATCGCTCCCCCATGTTTTCACAGGATGTCCGGTCATTTCAAATAACAAAGAACCTCCCGCATTTATTTCCTCCCAGGTTATATATGTTCTTCTCAATTCTTTCCCGTTTAGCAGCACTCTGGCAATATACAGATTTTTCTTACTGTTATTTTTAGCAATAATCCTAAAAGTACGTCCTCCCCCGACTTTCATCTCAACTTTATCAAACAGCGGGCTGCCAAAAACATAATTTCCATCCGCAGGATTCTCCTGATAAAACCCGATACTGCTCAATACAAACCAAGCTGACATCTGTCCGCAATCCTCATTACCGCTAAGACCATTATAATCATCAAAATAAAGAGTTGTCAGGATCTGTCTTACCCGTTCCTGTGTTTTCCAGGGAGTTCCAGCATAATCATACATATAGGCAATATGGTGACTGGGTTCATTGCCATGAGCATATTGTCCAATCAGTCCGGAAATATCCGGAGAAGCATTTTCTCCCTCCACCGGTTTATTAAGGGTAAAGAGTGAATCGAGTTTTTCCACAAAAGCTTTTCTGCCGCCCATCAGTTGTATCAGGCCTTTGACATCCTGCGGCACCAGCCAGGTGTACTGCCAGGCATTGCCCTCGGTATAATCAAAGCTCTGGTGACTGGAATACAAAGGATTAAAGGGCGTTCGCCATGAACCGTCAGTCATTTTACCCCGCATGAAACGGGTATGGGGATCAAAATAATTTTTATAATTTCCCGCTCTTTTCAGGTAATATAAATAATCTTTTTCTTTCCCCAGTTTACGGGCCATATCGGCAATACACCAGTCGTCGATGGCATATTCCAGACCTTTGGACACCGAGTGTCTTTCTTTATCAGCCGGGATATAACCCATCTCCCGAACATACTTCAACCCCTCAATGTCAGTCATGGATGATTTTTTCATCGCCTCCAGAACTTTTTCCGGATCTTCTTTTAACAAGCCTTTTTCATAAGCATCTGCCAGGACAGGGATGGCATGGTATCCGACCATGGTATTGGTTTCATTGCCCACAAGCGCCCATACGGGCAACAGACCGTATTCGTGATAGAAACTCATCATGGAACCCAGAATTCCGTCAAGACGATCCTGCTGCACGAGGGTCAGCAAAGGATGTTCGGTCCGGTAGGTATCCCACAGGGAATAGACCGTATAACGCGGGTATTTTCCGGAATGATGCATTTTGCCATCTACGCCTTTATACATGCCCAAATCATCGGAAAAGAGAAAAGGAGCCATCATGGTATGATAAAATGCCGTATAAAAAATATGCTTGTATGCCGTATCCGGTGTTTCAATGCGAATCTTTCCCAGTTCCCTGTTCCAGGCATCATGGGCTTTCCTGCGCACCCCGTCGAAATCCCAACCGGGTATCTCCTCCATGTTTTTTGCAGCTCCCTCGATGCTGGCAGAAGAAATACCCACTTTCAAAAGCAATGGATCTGTACCGGCGTTTTCAAAATCAAAAATCCCCCGGGTGCTGACTCCTTCTGTTTTCGTACCATTGATTTTTACTCCCCCTTTTACGGGAGTAAAAGCGCTGAAAGGCTTGGAAAAGCGGGCTGCAAAGTAAACACGCTGGTCGTGGGCCCATCCTTCCGACATCCTGTAACCAGTTATGAGTCCGGAAGAATCTACTTGTATCATAGTTCTCACCGGATGATCCCAGTTGATATGAAAACCGAGGTCAAAAACCACTTTCCCGGTACCTTTCGAAAGAAAAGTATAGCGATGAAAGCCCGCTCTCCGGGTCACCGTAAGCTCTGCCAGCACCTGTGGTTTTTCCAGAAACACGGAATAATAGCCCGGTTCGGCATGTTCTTTGGCATGAGAAAAGGAAGACCAGTGGGGTTTCATAAAATGATCTCCCCCTCGTGTTGTGTCATCCGCAAAGTTTCCGGTAGCCGGCATAACGAGGATATCGCACAGATCCCCTATGCCGGTGCCACTGAGATGCAGATGACTAAAACCGGCGATGATACTGTCTGAGATATGATATCCCGAACACCAGTCCCATCCGTTGCGGCCATTGTCGGGACTAAGTTGCACGCCCCCGAAAGGAAGAACAGCCCCCGGGAAAGTGTGTCCATGTCCTCCTGTACCGATAAAAGGATTTACATATGTCGTAAGATCTTCACTTTTCTGTCCGGAGCCACATCCGAATAACAAGGACAGCAAAGTTAAGAAACCGATCAGTTTCATACCATTTTTTGTTTTCATCTATTCTATTATTTTATATTGTTTTGCAAGGTTGATATGTACGTTTCATCTTTCTATTGGATTTTATTCATTTCCCGTATTATGTACCACCTTAACAAGATGGTTCCCAATCCCCACGCGGTACCCTTCCGTATAATCATACAGATTCCCTTTCCCGTCAGCTACTACAATTACCGGGTATATGGGTTTGTCTGTTTTTCCGTATTGTTTTCTGACTTCATGCATCAACCGTGCCTTTTTGTCTGTGAAAAACATGGCATATCCGTTCAGTTCCTTATAATCTTTCGGAGAAAAAGTACCGGTTTGTGTCTCTCCGGGTATCAAAAATACGAGGCTTCCACCCCATTTTTTCAATCCCGGCAATACTTCAGGTATTTCATTCAGAATATGGCGGCTGGGTTCCTGACCCGGGTTTATCCAACAAAGGATCATCCCTTTTCCTTTCAACAAAGAACTTAGCAAGGTCTCTTTCCCATCATGCAACGGAGATAGCATAACATCTTCCGGGAGTTTCCCCCAACTTTTCAATTTTTCGAAGTTTTTTCTCAGGGCCACTTCAACTTTTTTCTTTTCTCCTGTGTATAATGGAAAGAAAGAGAGGGATGACAGCACGCTTCCGTCGCCTTTTCTGTTTCCAGTCACCAGCATATAATCGCCGGGATCTATGTTGAAAGGCTTCGGGAAATCACTTACTTTCTTCAGGTAAGGGAATGCCAGCGTGTGATATTTTCCTCCCTGAAAACGGGCCAGGGTAAACTGAATATAATACAACGGTTCGCGTAGTTCATCCCTACCTGTAGTCAGCAGGAGAGAAGCGGTCTTTCCGGGCCAGACATAATCCCCATCGAAAAAGACATCTTCCCATCGACCATGGATCAGGTATTGAGCAACCTTCCGCGACATTTCAATCCTGGCCGGGATTCCGAAAGTCCGGCATGCCGCAACAAAAAATATCTTACGGGAATGACTGTCCGCATATCTCAGGGCATATACCCCCGGTGGCGTTACGGGCACATCATAAAAATTATCTCTATCATCCGTATTGATATGCTGATTCACCCACTGAACCAACTTATCCGGGTCTTTCCGGAAAGATTCTATCTGTTTTTTTGAAAAAACCTTCTCGAAATAGGTACGATAAGCCGTAAGTTGTTCATTATCAATCCGTGGAGAAAGCACATATCTGTTAAATATTGCCGGCCGGCTTTCTTCCAGTTTCCCTGCATAATCTGCCCCATGCAAAAGATGATCCTTCAAAACAAGGATTGTTGCATCTCTTAAATCTTTATCCGAAACCTTTTCCAACAGGTTAAGCACTCTTTGCCTGAGAGAATCAGGAGCCTTGCTCATCAGAGCTGCAATAGCCGGATGATTTCCCATGCTTTTCACCAGCAACGGGACGGTACGCTCCGGCGGATAACCCTTGTTTACGGCCCATACATAAGCTTGGGCCGAGTCGAAGAATGAAGATGTATATGCCAGCCGTATCGAGTCTTCCCGCTTCAGTCGTTTTTCATTTTCTGCACGTCCCTGTTGCGGCACAGGCAGAGGCTTTTTCTCCGGAGGAGGCACCATATCCAGGTTTACCGTATATTCCCGTCCCGTCTCTCCGTTCAGGGTTATCTTCAGCGTGTCGGTTTCGGACACCGATATTTTGCCATAGCCAAACCGATCTTTCTTATATGCCCAGATCAAAAGGTCTCCCAATCCGGTCGTCAAAGCGGCACATCCTGAAGAGTCTGTTTTCAGATTTGCCAACGGATAAAACTCGGCATAATTGTAAAGCTGAAACTCTACCGTAGCACCGGGAACCACAGATCCTTCCCTGCTTTGCACTTTTACAGTCAGTGTTTTGGTATCAGCATACCGGTGCAGTGCATTGATAACGGCATATTTTTCAGCTTTTTCGATGAGAGGCTCCTGTCCGAAATAAGCTCCGAAAGCTCTGGTATGCACAAGCATAGCTCTTCGGGCAGGTTCTGTAAACCATCCCATATCGAGCGCAGGCTCCGGCTCACAGGCCCCCAGATAATGCCACTTTCCATCAACCCAGACTTCCACCCAGGCATGATTGTCGTCGGAGTGTGCCCACCGCGGCACATATACCTGCCGGGCCGGGATGCCGGCAGTACGCAGAGCCGCTACCGTAAAAGTGGATTCCTCCCCACAACGTCCGCGGGCATTCTTTATCGTATTCATAGGAGAAGAAGTCCGGATATCCGCAGGTTGATAAGCCACTTTTTCATGACACCAGTGATTGATCTCCAGGGCAGCTTCTTCCATCGAAAGACCCTTGACCCGGCCGGCGATTTCCCGATAGTACACCATACGAAAGGAGTCGAGGTTCTCATTGTTCACCCGATACGGCAACACAAAATGCAGGAACACCTCCTCAGGGATCCTGCTCCCCCAGGCCATCTCTTTGCGGGCACGTAAAGAGGTCTTCACATGATCCAGAAAAAATTTCCCGTTATAGTCCGCCAGATCATTTAACGGCATGAAAGCATATAAAAACATAAGACCTTCCTTCTCTTTCTCCGGGAGATGATCCGAAAAAACATCAAACAGCTCATGTTCTCTGGCCGCTGCCAGCCGGCGTGTTCTTTCAAACTCCCGTTGCACCAGTTCCCGGTAGGAGCGGTCACGGATCAGATGATCCCGCTCGCAGGAAACAAAACCAGCAACGATCAACCCTATTGTTAAATAAAAAATATACTTCATCTTTCAGAGCTTTTAATTACTGTTTCAAGTACACCTATATTAAAAATTACATATTTAAATAAATATTTAAATACGCATTTAAATATTTATATTCTTTGCCCCTGTCATTCCTTCCGTTTCCCCCTCAGTCCAATTTTAAAAGTTTCTATCGAATAAGGATTGATCTTCATGGAAAAGCGGTGAGACTCATTTTTCATTTCATGCGGGTTGTTTTCAATCAGGTCGGTATGCCATAATTGATGGAAGGGCAAGGCGGAATGGAAGGTCGCTTCCACCGTTTTTCCTGAAGGTTCAAAACAGCGCAAAATGAATGCATCCTCCTCCTCACTTTTCTTTATGGCAGAGATTATTACGTTGTTCTTATCCACGGAAAAGAAACTGTATTCTTCCGGCAGCGAGGCGTGCTCACACACACAAGGGTCCACAAGGGCAAACAGAGGTTCATTGGGTTGTCGTCCCAACCGGAAGGTTTTATTTATATCCGGGCGAAAAGAAGTCATGCTGAAAAAGAAAGCATGATCTCCGGTCTGGTCATAATCATTTCCCTCGCCGTGGCAGCTTTTCCGGCTGGCCAGCAGAATGGGTTGTAACAGGGCGGTTGCAAGGGGGTTACCCGTCGGATCCCGGTAATCCCATGCTGCGACGGAGGAAGAAAACAAGACAGTAACCTCACTGGTTTCAGCAGCTATCCAGTTCTGAATTCCGCGCGGTCTGGTTTCGGAAGGAGGGTAAATATATCTTTCACCGGCCGGTTGCTGCAGTTCATCTTTCCCGATCTGTACACTGCCAAAAGGAACCTCATACCTCACCTGTTCGGGCTGTGCAATAACCGGAAAGACCTGGCGGAATTCCCTGAACATAGTACCGTCCCAATTCAGAAGGTCCGTAAAAAAATCTATTTTTTTCGTTTTCTTATACAGAACAATCCTTTGCCGCACAACTGCATGGTCCAACGGTTGTTTATATTCCACGGAAATAAATACCGGACCGTCATGTAAAACCTTCCAGTGTAAGGTATAGGCTCCCGTGTGATCATACCCTGCCGTATCAGGCTGTTGCACATCGGCAAATTCGCCGGCACCGTTCCCTGCCGAATGCAGGGTGATCACCTCTCCCACTGCAAATTTACTTTCATCAAACAGGTTCTTTTTCAGTTGTTTGTCAAAGATCTGCCGGATACCATGCCGGGAAAAAGATATTTTATAAAAAGGACTTTCAATAAATTCAGGCATATTATCCAAGGCTGTATTCCCAGGTTTCAGCACCTTACTTGCTTTTAAGATATAAAACGTTTTATAGCCCACCGAGGGAACATGATCGGCCAGAAAGGTTATGTCCGCCTCACGCAGGAAGCCATTTTTATATTTCCGTCTATTCTTGATCTGACAGGGAATCTGTTTTCCGTACGGATCCATCAGGATGATCTCTTTTGCAAAACCGTCCGGCATTTTAATTTTTACGGTTACGGGATCCGTTCTTTCCCAGGACAAGCTGTTAAAAATCACAATGGGTATCTTTCCTTTTTTATCCAGCACTATTTTACCGGCGATGCGGGAGAGCTGTGTTTGAAGGATCTCTTCACCCGCCCGCACAGAAGATGCCAGTTTATCATAGAACAGTGCATCGGTGGTCTCTCCGTGCTTTCCGCCCCAACCGTGATCAGGATAGATTTTATCCTCCCAGGCTTTTTCAAGTTTCTCATCCGGATAGGTAACGAACGAGTGTTCCAGGATCGCATTGACGGTGGAAAACTTTTCTGCCGCAGGTAACAACATATCCCCTTTCCTGCTTTCCCGTATGGCTTTTTGATGAGCGGGACCGTGAATATATATCCATATATCAGGTCTCTCTCCTCTCAGTATCCCGTATTTCACCTTTTCTCCGGAGACTTTTCTGAAGAAGGTTTCAGCCGAAGCTATTTCTATCCGGGGCAATCTCAACCGGTCCTTCCCCTCCGGCAATGTCAGATCGCAACACAGTGAGCTCCATTGGCTGATCAGGTCCGAATAGTTTTTTGCCGGGCTCATATCCCAATCGGATAAAACCGGAATGACAGGTGCAGTAACAGGTTCAGGATAATATCCTTTCCATCGCTTTTCTTCCCTGCCGAACAAAAAGGCAGCTTTTTCAAATCCCTGATTCAGATCCGTATAGGCGCCGGCATAGTGTCCGGGAGAATATACGGTTATAAAAGAACTATCGGGACTATACCAGTGATACAAGCCTGCGTTCTGCCGGCTCAGTACCAGATAAGGCACCCCTGATTTTTTCAGGATCTGAGGCATCTGCAGTGTACGTCCCGGGACATCCACATTCCAGTAAATAACAGGATCATACCCCGGGAACTGATGCATCAGCCAACGTTTGCCAAGATAAAACTGTCTTAACAGACTTTCACCGGCATACATTTCCTCATAAGGCATATTGTAGGATGCTCCGCATTGTATCTGTCCATGCTTCAACAATCCGGCAACAATCTCTTTTTTTCCCGGATGACGATGGAGATATTCCCGGATCATCAACACATCCTCAATATTAAACCGGTAGTTTGGATTCTTCCGGGCTTCCCGCAGCAAAGGAGTAATCAGCATGGTGTCCCGGTCAACAATACATTTCTCGGGAGCATCCATCCAGGCGATATCCTGGTGACTGGAATTCATGATTAGAATTTCTCCGTTACGGAATAATGATCCTGATATTTCACGCAAATCATGCACCAGTTGCGGAGCATATCCGATGCGAACTTCCAGTTTCCACTTCTTATCCGTTGTTTTTCCTTTGGCGGTGATCAGGGTTTCGGGACCCAACATCTCTTTCTCCCCCTGCCAGAACAAGCCGGGCACACGGGCAATAACCGCAGTATCAAGGAAGATTTTAAATGTATTTGCGGAGGTCGTCACGGTTTCCGGCAGGGTGAAATTCATTCCGGTTTTCCCCTCCGGCTGTTTTTTCAGAATCAGTGTGTTATGATCATCTCCCACAGCTATGGTAATTTTCCGGCCCGTCCATTTCTCCGGGGTTTTCACCGTTCCCGTATAATGCGCATTTTTTTGTTCTATCTCCAGGTCTAACCAACCCTCATATTTAGCTTGCTCCACCAGGAAGCGGGCTGCATCGGTACATCGAAAGGTCATAAGCCAAGCCTGCGAAGAAGCGTTCTCTCCGGTCACTTTTATGGTTACAGGGGTTCCTTTCTGGAGGCCTGATACAGGCAAGGAAAGAAGCATATAGCCAAAAGCATCCCCAAACTGATCTTTAGACATTAAAAAAAAGGACAATTTGCTGCCGTCAGCCGCGGTCACCACCGGAGGAATATTCTTTCCCGTTTTATAATCTAATAAATGTCTCCCGTTTATCTCAAAACGAAAAACATGATCTCCGCGGTTCCGGTCCATACCGGCCATCCAGACAAATTGCACATTTTTTTTCTGATAATCGTCCGGTACCGGAGCTGTTTTCCAGGACATGCTCATGGCCCCGTTGGTAGCACGTACGATCAAAGCATTCCGGCACCCGGAGCGATTGCTGTGATAGATAATTTCCCGGCCATCAATTTTTGCGGCATACCCCTCCAAAGAATGGCCGGCCTGTTGTATCAGGATGTCCCGGACAGTCACCGGGTCTTGACTCCGGGCACATATGCCGGATATGACCAACAAGCCAGAGATAAAAAGATAAATGGTTTTCATGGGCTTAAAATTTGCTGCACGATTTTCTCACTTCCAGTCTGGCAGGAAGAATCACCTGGCTTTTCTCCTTTTTTGTTCCGGAGGATTTTATTTCCTGCATCAACACTCTGACGGCTTCCTTGGCCATCTCCTGCCAGGGTTGTGCTACGGCAGTAACCGGGGGATATAGCAACTGAAACAATTCCAGGTCATCAAAACTAATGATCGCCACATCCTGTGGTATCCGCAAGCCGAGCTTATTGATAATGCCAAGCCCGGTAACTGTGAGATCATTGTTCAGAAAAAACAAGGCATCTGCACTCACGGGTTTGAAAAGCAATTCAGGAAGAGCCTGTTCCATAGCATTTCTGATTCCTCCAAACGGAATTTCTTTCACCAGTCTTTTGTCAAAACGGATTCCATGATCGTGCAAAGCATCCTTATACCCTGCAAGGCGGGATTTTATAGGCGTAAGATAGGAAGGTGTGATTTTCAGCAATCCGATTTTTTTAAACCCCTGGTTTATCAGATGGGTAACCACATTGTAGGAAGCATGATAATTATCCACGATCACATAATTGGATTTTATCTGGGGAAAATATCTGTCTATCAAAACGAATGGCACTTTTTCCTTTCTGAGATTCATAATCTCAGCGCTGTCCTTCAGCGAACTGGCTAAAATCAGCCCGTCGATCTGTCTCTCCAGCAGTACTTTGATCATCCCGACCTCTTTTTCAGGATTCTCATCCGAACTTGCAGACATCACGCGGTACCCGTATTTGCCGGCTTCATCTTCTATAACCCGGGCAATGCGGGCATAAAACAGGTTCCCGATATTCGGGATGATCAGCCCAATCGTTTTGGAAGCTCCCAACCGCAGGCCCCTGGCCACTAAATTGGGTTTGTAATGCATTTTCTGGGCCATTATTATCACCTTTTTCTGGGTATCTTTATTAATGCCCACTTCATCTCCCCTGTTGTTTAAAACAAGAGATATCAGTGTTTTGGAAACTCCCAATGCTTTAGCTATATCACTAAGTGAGGTCTTTTTCATGTGTTTAAAATTTTACAAATAACCGGGATTTAATAATTATTTTGCCTATTCTATATTTTCATCATGACTCCTAAAGAAAACAATCGTATTAATCGTTTAAGGTTCTTTGTTCTCACAATCTAAAACAATTAAACCGGAAATTTCAGAAACACAATTTTAATAAATATTTTTCTTCCTTACATAGATTAATAATATATTTTCTTTTTATGCTTTAAAAAGATGACTTTTTTCAGGGTTTCTTCTTTAGCTATTTATTGATTTCAATAGTATTCCGGGATTATTTTTTATTTTTGAAAATCTAAACGAAGGATATGTTTTTTTTACTTTTAAGTATATTATCAGGCATAACCATAGTACTCTGTTTTAAATGGGTTGACCGGTTAGATCTTAATGCTTTTACCGTGATTGTGCTGAATTATCTGGTTGCATTCCTGTTGGGTTTTATTCTAATAAAAAAAGAATTATGGTCTTTAGGCCATCTCTCAGCCGGTGAAATGGTGACGGCCCTGGTCCTAGGCATCTTGTTCGTGATTATGTTCCGTATTCTGGGAGCCTCCGTAAAAACAGCAGGCATGGGAATCAGTACAATCGCTGCCAAGATCTCCGTTGCCCTCCCCATAGCATTCAGCATTATAGCCTATCATGAGCCTCTGAGCTTACAGAAATCGGCAGGCATAGGCCTCGCAATGACGGCACTCTTTCTCACGGTATACCAGAAAGAAAACTCAAAAAAACATGCGTTTTTACTCCCCGTGCTGTTGTTTGCAGGTATGGGAATCGTCGACTCTATGGTCAAGTTTGTTCAGGTGAGCTACCTGAAAGAGTATAACATTCTTCCCTTCAGCGCGCTTGTATTTTTTATCTCCTTTTTTACAGGCATGATCATGAAAATGATAGAAAAAAAGAGACTTATCGAACATCTTTCCATGTCTTTATTCCTGACAGGGATTTTACTGGGAACTGCTAATCTGGGGTCGTTATATTTTTTCATCAGGGCACTGGATTCCGGATTTCTGGACAGTTCGTTGATTTTCACCATCAACAATCTGAGTATTTTGATCCTCACTGTACTGACAGGTGTTCTTTTTTTCAGGGAGCGGCTTAGCCTGCTGAACTGGGCCGGTTTTTTACTCTCCCTTGTCAGTTTATATATTATCTTCGAAGGTTAAATGGGCAGAAGAAGCGACACATATCTGACGCTTGCATCTCCGGCTAGCGGCCAGTTCAGGGATCGGGGCAGTCGTTTTATCGCGTTGGCATGGCCTGTCGAATCTGAAGCAGCCGTTAAAGAGAGACTGGCACAGCTAAAAAAGCAGTACTATGACGCACGTCATCACTGCTATGCGTTCCGGCTTGGTCCCGAACAGGAATTTTACAGATACAGTGATGACGGGGAACCTTCAGGTACAGCGGGAAGACCCATATATGAGCAGATTCTCTCAGCCGGTCTTTTCAACGTACTGATTGTGGTTGTAAGGTACTTCGGAGGCGTCTTGCTGGGTACCGGAGGTCTTCATAATGCTTATAAGCTGGCAGCCCGTGACGCCGTAGAACATGCAGAAATCATGGAAAAGATTATTGAAAAACAACTGATCATTCATTTCGGATATAAACAACTGAATAGTGTCATGCAAATGATCGACAGAGCACATCTTACGATCATCGATCAGCATTTCGGGGATTCCTGCCGTATGAAGCTCAGGGTAAGGAAAGATATGACAGACAAGGTAATAGGACTTTTTTCCTCCACCGGAAAGATAAATATTGAAAAAATATAAAAAGGAACCGTCTCTTTTTATTAATTTTATCCCACCTAACCATAGATCAAAATATATGAATTCCCTGGCAGCCAAGAGCCTGGTATCCATCAATGATTTCTCCACAGACGAGATCGAGCGCATTCTGGATACGGCATCCCGTTTTGAACAGAGCCCTCCCGGTAAGATTTTGGACAGTAAGGTAATTGCCGCGTTATTCTTTGAACCCTCCACCCGTACGCGGCTTAGTTTCGAGAGCGCCGTCAACCGTTTGGGTGGCAGGATCCTCGGCTTTGCCGAAGCCGGCACCTCGAGTGTCAGTAAGGGAGAATCATTAAAAGACACGATCCTTACGGTAAGTAATTACTCCGATCTGATTGTCATGCGGCATTCTATAGAAGGAAGTGCCCGCTATGCCAGCGAAGTATCTCCGGTACCGGTTATCAATGCCGGGGACGGCTCCAATCAGCATCCTACACAAACGCTGCTGGATCTCTATTCCATCAAAAAAACGCAAGGCACACTGGACGGGTTGAATATCTTTATGGTAGGAGATCTGAAATATGGAAGGACCGTACACTCCTTACTGATGGCACTCTCCAATTACAACACAACCTTTAACTTTATCTCCCCTGCCGAACTGCGGATACCTGATGAGTATAAGTTATTCCTGGAAAAAAAAGGGATAAAATATTATGAGCACGATGATTTTACGGAGATCATATCCAGAGCGGATATCGTGTATATGACCCGTGTACAAAGGGAGCGATTTTCCGATCCGCTGGAGTATGAAAAAGTTAAAAACATCTATGTCCTGCGCAAGGAAATGCTGGGAAACACAAAGGAAAACGTGAGAATCCTTCATCCCCTGCCCAGGGTAAATGAAATTGACCGGGATGTGGATGACAGTCCCAAAGCTTATTATTTTGAGCAGGCTCTGAACGGTGTTTATGTCAGACAAGCTATTATTTCATCCATTCTGGACGTGTTATAATCTGTAATAATATGGAAAAAGCCAAGCAACTCAGTGTAAGCGCTATTAAGAACGGCACCGTCATTGATCATATTCCGGCTGACAGTCTGTTTACCGTAATCACAATCCTCGGACTGGAACACATATCCAATCAGATCACTTTCGGCACAAATCTGGAAAGCAAGAAATTTGGAAAGAAAGCGATCATCAAAGTGTCAGCAGTGTATTTTACCGAGGAGGAAATCAATAAGATCGCGCTGGTGGCACCTGCCGCCCGTTTAAACATTATCCGGAACTACGAGGTAGTTGAAAAGCATGAGTTGACCCTTCCCGATGAGATAGAAGGGATTGCCCGATGTTTCAACCCCACCTGCATTACGAACCATGAGCCTGTAAAAACACGGTTCAGCATTATCTCCCAGAAACCCTTGCGCCTGAAATGTCATTATTGTGAAAAGATCACGGACGAAGAACACCTTACCATCATCTGATCCGTTCGACCGAACGTATCAGGAGTTCATCTTTTCGGATACTCCGAAAAGCCAACCAGGTAAATATCATACTTATTAAAGGAAACAACAGCGTTACTTTATAATAAACCTGCGCAGATAATTCCCCTTTAATATAAAAAATATAATAAGCCATAAGGATCAGCATGCCAGCCATAAGCAGCATATTGAACACACAAAGCCTCATCTGAAGAATTCGGTTCTTATACAAAAAGATGCTCACCAGGGAAATGGCAGGGACCACCGCAATCAGTATCTGTAACGGCAAAATGTTTATCACCAGATTTGTTTCTTCCTGACTGTAAATACCTGAAATATCAAAAGTATAGGATACAGCCTGCGGATCGATAAAGGTAGCATAAGGGAAAAAAAATACCAGGGACAAAAACATGAAGGCCAAAATCAGAAAAAGGGTCTGAATACGCTGGATCATGATGATAATGTTTTATACTGCCACAAACCTACATAAAATTTTCCATGTAAATATATACAGACAACATGAAAAAATGATCATTAGGTTCTTACAAAGTCATCCCTGCGGGACTTCTGACCTGAAAAATTCATCCCAAATGAAGCAATAGAAAAATTCTATTGCGCAATTTGGGTTCATAATTTCTCCTAGGATAAGGTGTACCAAGTTTAAATTTTCCTAAAACGCTGGAAGTCGAGATAATATAAAATTTTCAAAGAAAAACTGTTAACCTGTGGGGAAGAAAGCACGTTTTGCACATTTCCGAAATAGCTTTTCTCCAACTGGTCACTATAGGTATAAATGTTATTTTTCCATACCAGGGACATTTCACTACCCGGCGCAAAACGCCAGACAAAATCCATATCGATATTAAAGGAGTTGTAGTTAATGTTTCCGGGGTCTTTATCGTATATTTCCGTCAGGGTTCCGTCAGGGTTCAGGTAATAGACATCCCCGGAATAATCCACCTGGGACCAATAGTGCCTCAGACGGAAAGATAAGTAAATGCTTCTGGTAAAGATATAGCTTGTGGAAAGCGTGTTGGAGATTGTTTTAACATTTCTCATCCCCAGCCAGACAGAATCGCTTGCACTGTTACAGCCAATGTATCCGATATCTCTGTTTTTCCAATTCATTTCCATATCAAAAGCCAATTGAAAACGTTGACTTACCCTGTAGTTTGGTGATAAGCTGAATTCCCATGATCTCTTATTATACTTTGTAAATTCGGCTGAAGAATGAAAACGTGTCCTGAAGTAGAACGGCTTATTCCGGTCGCTCATCAGCCAGAGAGACATTGATCCCTTGGATCCTGTATGGAAATATCGGCCCGGAACACGGGGTTCAAAATAATCATCTTTTCCCCTCGGTGCATAACTCAGGTTGCCACCGGTGTACCAATAATTTTTAAATTGGGTAAACGACTGTAAGGATATCTGGAACTCAGAGAAAGCTCTGGGATTATATATCCCCGTATACTCAAAATTCAGTTCATTGCGTGCACTAAGCAATACTCCCCTGGGTTTGTACATATTATAACTAAGGGCCAACTCATGGGATATTTCATTATTATGGCGCAGGTATCCCATGTCATTGGGATCATAGGTATCACTCATGATCCAAAAAGCATATTCCACACGGTATGCTCCTCCTGTTTTTCCGGCTTTCAGAGCGATTCTGTGACCGAGTTCGGTATCAAGTGAATCGAAATACTTCTGACTCAAAGCGGCTTGACCACCCACGGAATACATATTGCTTTTATCTTTAAAGAGAAAATCAGTAGCTGTCACATTCGCAGTATAATTATAGGCATCCTTAGCAGCAAAACGGTACACATTGGTATTTTCCAGGCTCACGTAAGAATTATTTTTAAGACTCTGATCCAACACCAGCATATTATAGTTTGCTATCGGTTGGGTACGAATTCTTCTTTCTTTTCCTGTTTCATTATCTATTACCCTGGCATACATATTTTTTGTTAAAGCATTGAAAACTCCGATCCCCAGACCATGTTTGTTTCTACCCGATACTTTGGTAGCATTGATCAACTGGGTTTCTTCCGGGTTATACACGATCGTTTCCTCCGGTTTCAATTTATCTTCCACATTGTTATGCTCTACGGGCTTTCCTCCTACCCGTCGCGAATAAAAGATATTTCCCTTATTAAACAACTCGGTTCCTTCCGTAAAAAACTGTCTTTTTTCGTTATACTTTACCTCGAAGGGAGAGAGATTCAATATTTTATCATCAGACTGGACCTGACCGAAATCAGGAATCAGGGTCATGTCAAGGGTAAAACTTTCATTAATGCCGTAGCGCAGGTCCAATCCGCCATTATAGGTATTGCTCCAGTTTCCCGTTTCAGAGTCATATTCGAGGTATCCTGACACATAAGGTGTCACAGAAAGGCGCAATGGCGGGTTGATGGAATGTATGCCGGTCAGATCGCCCAGATAATTAAAGGTATTGCCTACCTCGCGGTTGACCATATTCCAGGAAGAATACTCCTGATATCGCCGTATCTCCCGCCAGAAGTTAATACCCCAGATAGTTTCCTTGCCAGCCTTGGGAAAGCGTAAGGCCGAATAAGGCAGTTTCATTTCAACCGTCCATCCGTTGTTATTGATTTTTACAGCACTGTACCAAACGGCATCCCAGTTGATATCCCTGCCATGCCTGGATGTTGGGTTACGTTTCATATCCGTTTTCACCCCCGAGGCTGACACCTTGAAAGACTCCCCGTTCACGCCATCATGAAAAGGGTTCAGATCGACGCTGAAATTATCTGCCCGTATATCCCTGTCGGCATCACGTTTTCCCAGTTCACGGTATATACTGTCGGGATGCGGATCATACATAAATGCCGAGATATACAAGGCTTTATCATCGTACACCACCCTTACCTGTGTGGGAAAAGTAGCCGGTTTCCCGTTATAAGGAGCATATTGTATAAAATCATCAGCCACCGGAGCCTGTTCCCAGGCAGGATCATCCAGGACTCCATCAATCTTCGGAGGAATTTTGATTTTTAGAGCGGTTAATGTTTTACGCTTTTCCACAGGGTTAATCCCTATCCCATACAGATACGGCACATATGCGACAAATAAAACAATCAGTATAACAACCCGAATTATTCTCATATTAAGACTATATTTTTATGTGACAAGGCAAAGAATGATTTTATTCCCTCATCCCATATTTTTATTAACTTTGGGCTTTTCCAAATGAAACCGCAAAAATAATATAAAAACAGCAATACAGGTCACAAAACATTGGGTAAAAGATTATGCCCGGTCATAATCTGTATTTTGATGAGAAGTATTGCTGCATACAGGAGATATTAACAAAATGAAAAAGATATTTGAACCCTCAGAACTAATACTGGACCAGGAAGGATATATTTACCATCTGCACTTAAAACCCGAGGATATAGCTGACTGCATCATACTGGTCGGAGATCCCGGCAGGGTCTCTCTGGTTTCTTCCTTTTTTGATACGACTGAGATAAAAAAACAAAACCGTGAGTTTGTAACTCATACGGGTTTTTTTCGTAAAAAACGTGTTTCGGTTCTTTCAACAGGTATAGGAACAGATAATATTGATATTGTGATGAATGAATTAGATGCACTTGTCAATATTGATTTTGAGACCCGTACTTTAAAGAAAGAGCGGAAATCACTGACCCTGGTCAGAATAGGGACTTCCGGTTCTCTGCAGAAAGAAATCCCCCTTAACTCCTTTTTATTGAGTCGCAAAGTCATCGGCTTTGACGGGATGTTGCATTTTTATGCAGGTCTGGACCGGTACAATGACGCTTCCTTCGTAAATTCTTTTATCAAGGGAGTGAATTGGCCTGAATTTTGGAATACGCCTTATGTGCTTAAAGCCGGGGAAGTCCTGGCTGATTTAATGTCGGGAGAGGAAGTAGTGGAGGGCATTACTATTTCAGCACCCGGATTCTACGGGCCACAGGGAAGGACATTAAGAATCCCGCTGGCCGACGAGAAAATGAATCGTAAAATTGAAAACTTTTCATATCATGGAGAAAAAATCACCAACTATGAAATGGAAAGTTCTGCACTGTACGGATTATCGAAAATGCTGGGGCATAAGGCCGTCACGCTTTGTGCCATCATCGCGAACCGTGTAACCAAGGAAGCAAACGACCATTATGAGCCGTTAATGAAAGGTTTAATCGAATATGTTTTAAACAAATTAACTGCTTAAAGTCATGGAAAAGAGAGAAAACGAAAAAATAAAAGCACTGATCCAACTGCTTGATGATCCTGATCTGACAATCTTCGAAGAAGTTTCCAAATATCTCATTGATATCGGGGAAGATGTGATTCCACATCTGGAAAAAGAATGGGAAATTTCTTTCAATGATCTCGTACAAGACAGGCTGGAATCAATCATTCAGAGCATTCAGTTTAACACCCTGAAAGAAGAATTATACCAGTGGTTACATGAAGAAAACCCGAGTCTGCTCAAAGGAGCTTATCTGATCGCCAGAACCCAGTATCCGGAGCTGCATTATCTGCCCCTGGAGGAAAAAATTGAAGAAATAAAAAAAGATGTATGGCTGGAACTGAATGAAAACCTGACAGCCCTGGAAAAAGTGCGGATCATCAACCATATTTTATACGATGTATTCAAACTGGGACCTAACAAAGGGGATTATTTCTCTCCCCAGAACAACTATATCAACGTAGTCCTGGAGAGTAGAAAAGGAAATCCGGTCTCCATTGCCATTATCTACGAAGAAATTGCAAGCAGGCTGGATCTTCCCATCAGGGGGGTAAATCTTCCGGGTCAATTTATCCTTGCTTATGTTGATCCCTATGTTATAACCAGTCAGAAACCTGTTTCGGGACCTGAGGATATCCTTTTCTATATCAGCATGGTTCAAAAAGGATCGGTAATGGGAATCCGGGAAATCGAGACTTACCTGAAACAGCTGAATAATACCCCCCTGGAGCCACAGTATTATCTGCCTTGCTCACCGACGGAGACCATTGGACGTATGGTGAACAATCTGATCTTTGCCTTCAAAAAACACAATCTTCCTGAGAAAGCGATCCTATATAAGGATATTCTGGATTTTATCCGCAAGAACAGACCGTAGGACTAAATTACTTTATACCTAAATTTCACTCATCCTGAAAATGAAATCATCCGGAAAGAACCTATATGTTAAAATGGCTTTTACCCTTATGTTGGGGGTATTGATAACTTTAAAACTACAGGCCAAACAGCCTCCGCGCTTTGTGGTTATGTTTTACAACACGGAAAATCTGTTTGATACCCTCAATGATCCCTTCACCCGGGATGATGAATTCACTGCCACCGGAAAACTACACTGGACACCGGAGCGCTATGAAAAAAAAATCAGGAATATCGCCAAAGTCATAACGGATGTAACCCCGAAAGACTTCCCTGATATCATAGGGCTTAGTGAAGTTGAGAACAAAGCAGTACTGGAGGATCTTATCAACACGGGAAAATTAAAAAAAGAAGAATACGGCATTGTTCATGAAGACAGTCCTGACCTGCGAGGCATTGATGTGGCATTGCTGTATAAGAAGAAAGTGTTTCATTATCTGGAGCATCATTCCATTCCCATTCATTTTCCGCGGGATACCATGAAGGTAAGAGACATTCTGTATGTCAAAGGCAAGACCGACGGAGAGATGTTTCACATTTTTGTAAATCACTGGAAGTCCAGAAGCGGCGGCCAAAAGGCCACGGAGCAAAAACGGGTGTATTCTGCCGTGATATTGCGCCGCACCATTGACTCCATCCTCACTTTTGACCCCGGAGCCCACATCCTGATCATGGGCGACTTCAATGACGAACCGACCAATATGAGCATCATGCAGGTGCTGAACGCCACGAACAAACGCAAGAATACCGGGCCTCGCGATCTCTACAATCTGATGTATGACATGCATAACCTTCACGACACCGGAACATACAGTTATAAGGGCCACTGGAACATGCTGGATCAGATTATTGTTTCCTACAATCTTTTGGAACAGGATAAAAAAGGATGGCATGTCGGCTATGAAGGAGGCCATATATTTTCAGAGGAATGGATGCTGTATGACAATCCCAAAGCCGATATGAAAGTGCCCAACCGGACTTATGGAGGGCCCAACTATTATGGAGGTGTAAGTGATCATCTTCCTGTCTTTTGTATCTTTACCAAGCCCTCCGTGGGAAAGAAAAAATAGGATCATCATCTAATCAGGGGAGTGTTTTATTATGGAATTCAAACTGGTTTCGGATTTCGTTCCCACAGGGGATCAGCCGGAAGCAATACGGCAACTGTCCGAAGGCATCCGGCAGGGTACCCCCTATCAGACACTGTTGGGCGTAACGGGATCGGGAAAAACATTCACGATTGCCAATGTGGTAGCGGAAGTCCGGAAACCCACCCTGGTACTCAGCCATAATAAAACACTCGCTGCCCAGTTGTACAGTGAATTCAGGCAGTTTTTTCCGGAAAATGCTGTGGAGTATTTCGTGTCTTACTATGATTATTATCAGCCGGAAGCTTACCTGCCGGTAACGAATACTTATATTGAGAAAGATCTTTCCATCAATGATGAAATTGAAAAACTCAGGTTAAGCACTACCTCCACCCTTTTATCCGGACGCCGGGATGTAATTGTGGTTTCTTCGGTATCCTGCCTGTATGGTATCGGGAACCCTGATGACTTTTACCGCCAAACCGTTCATGTCCACACCGGAGAAAAGATAAAAAGAAATGTCTTTTTGCGAAAACTGGTAGATGGTCTTTATGCCCGCAACGAAACGGATTTTCCGAGAGGGACTTTCCGGGTAAGGGGAGATACGGTAGATGTGCATCTGGCTTATGGTGACAAAGGATACCGCATGATTTTCTGGGGAGATGAGATCGAAAAGATCGAGGTTTTCGATCCCATAAACGGCAAAACGCTGGAAACAGCTGAAGGAGTAACCATATACCCTGCCAATATCTTCATTACCTCCAAATCACGGATGGAGCAGGCGCTTTTCATGATCGAGCAGGATATGCACCGGCAGGTGGAATTTTTCAAAGATATCGGAAAACATGAAGAAGCGGCACGGCTAAAACAAAGGGTCAGTTATGATCTGGAGATGATCCGGGAACTGGGATATTGCAGCGGCATTGAGAATTATTCCCGGTATTTTGACGGACGGGATCCGGGATCCCGTCCATTCTGTCTGCTGGATTATTTTCCCCGGGATTTTCTGACGGTTATTGATGAGAGCCATGTTACTCTCCCGCAGATACGTGCCATGTATGGTGGGGATCATTCCCGCAAACAGGTGCTGGTAGATTATGGATTCAGATTACCGGCAGCCATAGACAACCGTCCGCTTAAGTTTGAAGAGTTTGAGGCTCTGACGGGACAAACCATTTATGTAAGTGCCACCCCGGCGGATTATGAGCTGGCCAAAGCCGGAGGAGTGATTGTAGAACAGCTGATACGACCCACAGGCATTCCCGACCCGGCCATTGAAATAAGGCCCAGTCTGAACCAGATCGACGATCTCCTGGCTGAGATCCGTGACAGAATCGAAAAGAAAGAACGCATTCTTGTCACCACTTTGACCAAACGGATGGCCGAAGAATTGTCTGCTTATCTTGCCCGACTGAATATTCGTACCCGGTATATCCATTCGGATATAGACACCCTGGAACGGGTCGAGATCATGGACGGATTGCGTAAGGGAACCTTTGATGTCCTGGTGGGCATCAATCTGTTGCGGGAAGGGCTGGACCTGCCGGAAGTCTCATTGGTGGCTATTCTGGATGCCGACAAGGAAGGTTTCCTGCGATCGGAACGTTCCCTGACCCAGACCGCAGGCAGGGCGGCGCGTCATATATCCGGAAAAGTGATCATGTATGCCGATCAGGTAACGGACTCCATGCAGAAAACCATGGATGAAACCCGCCGGAAACGGGAAAAACAGCTACGTTACAACCGGGAAATGGGGATTACGCCCCGGCAGATCGTTAAAACAGGAGATACTATCATGGCAGGCATTCAGCTTAAGACAGGACAGAAAGTCTATGCAGGTGAAGAAAACCGGGTAAACATCGCTGCCGACCCTGTGGTCCGGTATATGGATAGGAAAGCCCTGGAAAAAGCGATCGAAAAAACACGTAAGGCTATGGAAGAAGCGTCCGCCAAGCTTGATTTCATTGAAGCAGCCCGTTACAGGGATGAACTGACAGAACTGGAAAAGTTAACCCGAATTCCGCAATAGAAGGTTTTTTCTAAATCTTTATTGCACAAACCGGGATAAAAAAAGCCCCTGCCGTAACCGGCAGGAGCTTTAGTTACATAAAACCCAACATGTTTTTAGCCCAAATACGATTTCAACAGTTTGCTGCGGGAGGTATGGCGAAGGCGCCGGATGGCCTTTTCCTTGATCTGACGGACACGTTCCCGTGTCAGTCCGAATTTCTCTCCGATCTCTTCCAGGGTCATCTCCTGAACGCCGATTCCGAAGAATAATTTGATGATGTCCTTCTCACGTTCGGTGAGCGTAGCCAAAGCCCGTTCAATCTCGCGTGTCAGGGATTCATTCATCAGATTTTTGTCGGCGTTGGGGGAATCATTGTTCGGCAGCACATCCAGCAGGCTATTGTCCTCGCCTTCTACGAAAGGAGCGTCCACAGACACATGACGGCCTGACACTTTCAGGGTGTCCGACACCTTTTCCCTGGGTAATTCCAGCGCATCGGCCAATTCTTCTGTGGAAGGTGTTCTTTCGAACTGCTGCTCAAACTTGGAAAAAGCCTTATTGATCTTATTCAGCGATCCCACCTGGTTAAGCGGCAACCGTACAATACGGGATTGTTCGGCCAAAGCCTGCAAAATCGACTGACGGATCCACCAGACAGCATAAGAGATGAACTTAAATCCTCGTGTTTCGTCAAATTTTTCAGCAGCTTTGATCAGGCCGAGGTTCCCCTCATTGATCAGGTCTGGCAGGCTAAGGCCCTGGTTCTGATATTGTTTTGCCACAGATACGACAAAACGCAGGTTTGCCCTGGTAAGCTTTTCCAGTGCCTCACGGTCTCCTTTCTTGATCCGCTGTGCCAATTCAACTTCTTCTTCCACGCTAATAAGTTCCTCTTTACCAATCTCCTGCAAGTACTTATCCAAAGAAGCACTTTCTCTGTTGGTAATGGACTTCGTGATTTTTAATTGTCTCATTGTTATCCCTCAAATCTTTGGTACAAAATTACGCCTTTATTAGTTAAAACACAAGTTATTTATAATATTCAGGTCTCATACAGGCCAGTAAACCTGATGAAACCTGAATAACAGCTCACAATATTTTGATAATCATCCTCTGAACTCATAACTAAAATAGGTTCCGTTGGGTTGTATTCCTTCAATGGACCGGATGTCATTTCCGCTTCCCAGCGTTTCAAATACATCCTTGGGGGTACGCATGGGTTTTCCGTTTATGCTTAGGATGATAAACCCTTTCCGTATGCCAATATCCATGAATTTCCCCGGTTTAATGTCCGATACTTTCACTCCATAATTTATACCCAGATGCTTCATCTCTTTCTTAGAGATGGCCTCGAATTTTGCACCGTTCACAAAATCCGAAACCTTTACCAAAGCGACAGTACCCTGTAAATTACGTAAAGTAACGACAAATTGTTGCGTTTTGCCTTTTCTTTTTATTAGAACATTTATTTTATCTTTCGGCCGGTAGAGGCTGATCTCTTCCTGCAACTCAGCCGTTGAATTCACCTTCACGCCGTTAATGGCCAGAATGATATCCCCGGCTTTGATACCGGCTTCTTCAGCGGCACCGTCCTTGATCACATCAGCAATGTAAACTCCTTCAATTTTATTCAGGTGCTTTTCTTTAACCAGGTCAGCCGTAACATCCTGTATCTGTATCCCCATAACAGCCCGTTGCACCTGGCCATATTCTTCGAGATCGATAACCACTTTTTTGACGATATCCGCCGGGATGGCAAACGAATATCCCGTATATCCCCGTGTTGGCGAAATGATTGCTGAGTTTATTCCGATCAGTTCGCCTTTCAGATTTACCAAGGCTCCGCCGCTGTTTCCCGGGTTCAGGGCTGCGTCGGTCTGTAAATAGGATTCGATCCTGTATTTTTGATCACCCAGGATGCCCAGATTTCTTCCTTTGGCACTAACAATGCCAGCTGTTACGGTAGATGTCAGGTTAAACGGGTTTCCGATAGCCAGCACCCAGTCCCCGAGACGCACCTTATTCACATCACCGAAAATTAAATAAGGAAGATGATCTGCTTTGATTTTCAGCAACGCTAGATCCGTGGTAGGATCCGTGCCCACCAACTCGGCTTTGAAGGTTCTTTTATCATCCAGGGTCACTTGTATGGTCTGAGCATTTTCCACCACATGGTTATTGGTCACAATGTAACCGTCCGGTGAAATGATCACGCCAGAGCCAAAACCAAGTACCGGTTGTTTCTGAGCTCCCCGGTCCCCATAAAAGAAATAATAAAAAGGGTTGGTGGAATACGTTTCCACTTCCATTTCAGTTTTCACGTGAACCACAGCTTTCACCCCATTCTCGGCAGCCGTATTAAAATCCGCCTGCGTCGGTGTATTTCCGGCCGGAAGATTTACAAGACTTACCTGCTGGGCCTTTTCTATGTGATTTCCTCTGGGGATAGATGAAGGTTCTTTGTAAAAAATAAGAAAAAGTAAAAATACTCCCAGAAATCCACCTAATAACCCCATCATCAGGGATCCTAATATTCTTCTGTTTTTCATGACAAAATGTTTTTAAGTTCGTTTAATATCCATTAAATTAGCATCGTTGTGTCTATATTTCAAATATCATGCCTTTTCATGTTTATTCCTTCAGGCATTTGCAAAGATAACGAACAAATAACCAGTATGTTTCGACTACAGGCTCCATTAACATATTTTAACGAATACTGCCATCCGTGAGACTTTTTTTCTCAAAATACCAGGGTACAGGCAATGACTTTGTCATGGTTGACAACCGCAAACAGGGTTTTATTCCGGATGAAAAAACTGTAGAAGCGTTGTGCCACAGGCGGACAGGTGTTGGTGCGGACGGACTTATCATTGTAGAAAGCCATGATACCTATGATTTTGCCATGCGTTACTTTAATGCCGACGGTGGTGAATCCACCATGTGCGGTAACGGAGGACGCTGTGCCATAGCCTTTGCTCATGCACAGGGTATCTGCTCTCTCCAAACCCGTTTTCTGGCTGCGGACGGGCTGCATGAGGGAATGATTGATGGCAAACGGGTTCTTTTAAAAATGCAGGATGTTGACAAGATCAGCAAAAGAGACACAGGGTATTTTCTGGATACGGGATCGCCCCATTTTGTGATTTTTACGAGTGGGGTGAAAGATTTCCCGGTGTTGGAAGAAGGCAGGAAAATAAGATACAGCAAAGAATTTACACCTGGAGGCACGAATGTCAACTTCGTGGAGATCCTAAATCAGACCACCCTCTTCAACCGCACTTATGAACGCGGTGTGGAAGATGAAACCCTCTCCTGCGGAACCGGCAGTGTAGCAGCGGCTCTGGGTTTTGCCTATAGCCGACAAAATGTCAGCTCTCCGGTTACGGTATTAACCCGGGGTGGCACCTTGCAAGTTTCATTCGAAGCAAAAGGAAACGGTACTTATGCCGATGTCTGGCTGCAGGGACCTGCCACACCGGTATTTAACGGGACCGTTACCATTCCGGAATGAATAACGCCAAACTTCTATAGTCATGAAAAAAACAATTGCATTGCTATCGCTTCTTCCGGTTTTTCTTTATCCAGCCGTTGTATTCTCCCAACAACCTGATACAGAAACAAACAAGATCATTAAAAACATGAATAACCAGATGGAAAGATTGAATCATCGTCTGGATGTCCTGGAAAAGGCAGTAGATGATGTCAGCTGGTACAACAAGGTCGGTGATGTGGCTTTTATTGACAAAGTGTATATCTATGGTCCTCCGCTTGCAAAAGAGGAAAATCCTACCGCTCAGGGAGCCGGCAACCCGGTTAAGTTCCGCAGTTATATCTTTATCCCGAAAGATATCAATCCCAACAAAAAGTATCCGCTTCTTGTCTTTCCCCATGGCGGGGTACATTCCAATTTCACCACTTATTATGCACATATTATCCGCGAACTGATGCATCAGCAATACATTGTAGTAGCGCCCGAATACAGGGGGAGTACGGGATACGGAGCATCTTTCTACCGGAAAATCGATTACGGCGGACGTGAAGTGGAGGATGTGGATGCCAGCCGCCAATACATGCTGGACAATTATGCCATTGTAGATAAGAATAAAGTAGGCATTATCGGATGGAGTCATGGAGGGCTGATCGCCCTGATGGATATCTTTAACCATCCCAAACACTACAACGTGGCCTATGCAGGGGTTCCCGTCAGTGATCTTATTGCAAGAATGGGATACAAAACACAGAGCTACCGCGATCTTTACTCGGCCGAATATCATATCGGCAAAACCGCCTATGAAGATGTCAATGAATACCGGCGCCGCTCACCTGCATGGAATGCGGAAAAACTGCAGACTCCCCTGCTTATTCATACCAACACCAATGATGCAGATGTCAACGTGCTGGAAGTGGAACACCTGATCCAGGCCCTGAAAGCCGCCCATAAAAAGTTTGAGTACAAGATCTACCAGCATGCTCCCGGTGGTCATTCTTTCAACCGGATGGATACGAAAACAGCCCAAGAAAGTCGCCTGGAGATTTACCGGTTTCTGGACCAGTATTTGCATCCGCCACGACCCCTGAAGAACCTGGCTGAACTAAAGAAAGCAGCATATGTGTATCAGTAGGGTTTAGCGATACGGATGTCGTCAGAATAGACCACGGAAGCAGTATTTCGTAAATTATAGTGGCTGGACATCATTTGTCCGTAAGCGCCGGCACTGTGTATAGCCAGGATATCCCCCCGCCGGGAGGACGGAAAATCCAGATCACGGGCAAAAGTATCAGCGGTCTCACAGACCGGTCCGACAACATCGGCTTTTATCCTCTTCCTTTCCTCCCGTTTTCTACGCCAGGAAAGGTTCTCTATCTTGTGTTCGGTTTCGTAAAGCGCCGGCCGAATCAGGTCGGTCATTCCGGCATCCACCACCAGGAAAGTCCGCGGACCGCTTTTTTTGACATACAGGATACGGGTGATCAGATCGCCCACCTGAGCAACCAGAGATCGTCCCAGTTCAAAGTGTACGTGCTGACCGGACAGAACATTCAGGTTTTCATGTATGGTTTCAAAATACATTGCAAAATCAGGTACCGGATGCTCTTCGGGATGATCATAATCCACCCCAAAACCTCCCCCCAGGTCCAGTAAAGAAATCTCAAAACCCTTGCGTAGGAAGAGATCCTGCAGATGATTCACCCTCTCACACATCCGTCGGAAAACATCCATTTCCGTAATCTGGGAACCAATATGAATATGGATCCCTTTGAATTCCAGCCATGAAGATTTGCCCAACAGGTCAAACACAGGTTGCAGATCCTCTTCCAGTATCCCGAATTTGTTGATTTCCGTTCCTGTAGTTATGTGGCGATGCGTGTGTGCACCCACACGTGGATTGATCCGTATGGCCACCGGCGCCACATATTCAACTTCCCGGGCCAGTTGTTCGATCACCTGCAGTTCTTCAAATGATTCGACATTAAAGCATCCGATGCCCCTTTCCAGCGCCAGTCTGATCTCATGATCCGTTTTTCCTACCCCGGCAAAAAAGACATCCGCCGGATGGAATCCTGCCGCCACTGCTCTTTCAACCTCATTACCACTAACGCAATCCGCACCCATTCCTGCTTTACGTACAAGTTCCAGCACACGCTTGTCAGCATTGGCCTTCAGTGCATAATGAATATAATAGCCGTACTCTCCGGCTGCCTCTTTAGCACAGGTAAGGGTATCCCGGAGCAAATCCAGATTATAGTAATAAAAAGGTGTAGGTATTTGTTCAAAAACACTTACCAGTTCTTCAGTTGACATGGATCTCACGATTTAAAAACAAATGATGATGCAAAGCCTGCAAAGCCTTGACTTTATCCTGTTCATGCAACAACAGGGATACGTTATTCATGCTTCCGCCATAGGAGATCATTCTGATCGGGATCTCCCGGAGAGCATTCAATACTATTCGGATCATACCCGGCTTTTCAGCCATAAAGTCACCCACCACACAAACGATGGTCTGGTTCTCATCCACCTCCACCACACCAAGTTTTTTCAATTCCTGCACGATTTGTCCCAGGCGGGCACTGTCATCGATGGTCAACGAAACAGACACTTCGGAAGTGCTAATCATATCTATGGGAGTTTCATACCGTTCAAAGATTTCAAACACCTTACGCAGGAAACCATAAGCCATCAGCATGCGCGCCGAGCGAATACGCACGGCTGTAATGCCGCTTTTTACGGCAACCGCCTTGATGGAAGAACCTTTGGGGCCTTCATGCACCAAAGTCCCCGGAGCTTTCGGATGAAAGGTATTTTTGATCCGGATAGGAATACTTTTCTGTTTGGCCGGAAACACACAGGCCGGATGCAATACCTTGGCTCCGAAATAGGCCAACTCATCCGCCTCATCATAAGAAAGCTCAGGTACCGGTCGTGTCTCTTCCACCAACCGCGGATCATTGTTATGTACCCCGTCCACATCCGTCCATATCTGTATTTCATCCACATCCAGAGCAGCCCCGATCAAACTGGCCGTAAAATCACTGCCACCCCGTCCGAGCGTATCCAGTTTCCCATAAGGATCGCTGCATATAAACCCCTGCGTAATAAAAAGCTTCGTTTCGAGATTTTGGGTGATGCTATTGCTCAACGCGCGAACCAAATACTCCATATCCGGTTGTCCTTCTGCATTCTTTTGCAGAATATCCGGGGCATAAAGATATAAAAAATTCTCACCGCGCGCCTGCAACAAACAACGAAACAGTCCTGTCGAGAGTAACTCCCCCTGAGCCAGAATTTCATTCTTCACATGACTGACAAAGGACTTCTCCAGCAAACTTCTGAGTCTAATTATCCTCGTCTCTACAAACAAACGGGACTGGTTGTAAAAGGGGGTCCAGTCAAACAGACTGTAAATGAACTTTGAATAAAAACTCTCCAATTCATTTACAACGGTTTCCGCACCTTGTTTGTCCTCCTGTGCCAGACAGGCATTGATCCTGACCAACTGGTCCGTTGTACCCGAAATGGCTGATAAAACAACAATCTTCTTTTCCTCTCCCGATAAAAGATCAGGTATCTTCTTAAACCTTTCGGGTGTCCCGAGTGATGTACCACCAAACTTTAATACTTTCATAATCTATCTTGGAAACAATAAAAAATAATTATGTTTTGCATGCAAAAATATACTGAAGAAAAGTATCTGTAAAATTTTTGTAAGAAATAAACATTTTTTTAACTTTGTGTTAAATATATAACATTATGATCTCCGTATCAGAAGCCGTTCGCCAGGAAATCCATGAAACTCCGTTTTTAGAAGAGTTATTGGAGGAAGGATTGATAAATCAGTCTTCTCTGGCCCGAAAAATACGGCCCGGGATAGAGAGGAAATTGCAGAAGGAGGTTACAGAAAGCTCCCTTATCATGGCTATCAGCCGGTTGCCGAATAATCCCGGGAGCCGGACAAATAGCCGGCTCCAGGATTTTGTCAATAACCTGGGAGATATGATCACACGCACTAATCTAATGGATTTTACTTTTCAAAACTCGCAGACGCTGGTGGTTCATCAGTCTGAATTTTTACAGGCTATCGGGAAAAACCGGGAGATATTCTGTACCTTCTCGCAAGGGGTCAATGAAACCACGATCATTGTCAGCAGTCTGGGAGCTCATCTTGTAGATATTTATTTTAAGGACGAAACGTTATTCTCAAGGAAGAGAGGGCTTTCGTCAATTACTCTCAAGCTTCCGGCTGAAAACACGGAGATTTCCGGTTTTTACTATTTTATATTAAAAAATCTTGCCTGGGAAGGCGTCAACATCACCGAGGTCATATCAACCACCAATGAATTTACACTGGTTGTTTCCGATCAGGAAATTGAAAAAGCATTTTCGGTACTATTATCGCTAAAGAAGGGAGGATTTTAAAGTTAACATCAAAGGAAAAGGGAATACTTAATTATCCTCCGGTTCATCCTTTGTGCTCTCTCCCGTTTTTTCAGACAGGTAGTCCAGGTCAGCATATTTATCTTCAAAAATTTCTTTCACTTCATTTTTCAGGATACCTTCATCATCATAATCCTCATCGGCACTGACGATCATATCCGCCTCATCCTGTGTCATTCGTACAAGATAGTAATACTCGTCTGTTTCAAAAGGCAGAGCACTTACATATTTCCCATTCTGATTCAGGAATGTGATCAGGTACTGACTGAAACCTTCGGGATAGGTCAGTTTAATCTGCTCCTGAATTTGTTTGTCCAGCTTCTCATAATCCTTGATAATCCTGGGTTTGCTCTTTTCCATATTGGTTCATTATGAATGCACAATGATAAAAAAAAATCTTTACAAAATAGTTATTATTTAATTTTTTTGAAACTATTGAAATAAAGGAGGATGAACCATCCACGAAGCCATGCGTATGCCCGGATGACGCCAGTCCTGCCCGAATGAATTCGTTCAGGCGGGCAGGCTGGCGGAAGACCCGATAAATTTTTTCAATTACCTTGGAAAAACGGGACTTTGTTTTTTTCTTTGCTTATAACAACATTTTAAATTTTAAAAACTTTTGCAATGAAAAGAAACCTGATAACCTTATCCTTTTTGATGATGGCCGGACTGTTTTTCCCTGTTCTCTCACAAGAGCATAATGATGCGGCATATATTCCTCCGGAAGATCCGCTGGTTCAGAAAAACCTGGATGAATGGCAGGATCTTAAATTCGGTTTCATGATGCACTGGGGCCCCTATTCTCAATGGGGGGTGGTAGAATCCTGGTCTATCTGCAGTGAAGATGTGCCCTGGTGCCGAAGAAATGCTGACAACTATGTAGAATACAAGAAAGCCTACGAGATGCTGAAAACCACCTTCAATCCAGTACGTTTTGATCCGCAAAAATGGGCGCAGGCTGCCCGGGATGCCGGTATGAAGTATGTGGTCTTTACCACCAAACACCATGATGGTTTTTCGATGTTTGATACCAAACTTACCGATTACCGGATCACGGACAAGGAATGTCCTTTCCACAAAAATCCGAAAGCCAATGTCACGAAAGAAATTTTTAATGCTTTCCGGGCGGAAGGGTTTAAGGTAGGGGCTTATTTCTCCAAACCCGACTGGCACAGTCCCTATTACTGGTGGCCATATTTTGCCACGCCCGACCGCAATGTCAACTACAATCCGGAGAAGTACCCGGAGCGATGGGGAAAATTCAAATCATTTGTTTACGGGCAGATCGAGGAGCTGATGACCGATTACGGGCATGTGGATATTCTCTGGCTTGACGGTGGCTGGGTACGACCCCGGCCCGGTATCAAACGTCTGCCGTGGAATCAGGACATCGACATGCCGGCTATCGCAAAAATGGCACGCAGTCACCAGCCGGGGTTGATTATCGTGGACCGGACTGTTGCCGGAAAATACGAAAACTACCGTACTCCCGAGCAGAGGATTCCCGAGAAGCCACTACCCTATCCCTGGGAAACCTGTATGACCATGGGGGGCTCCTGGTCTTATAATCCTTACGATCACTACAAACCAACCAGGCAACTCATTCATTTACTGGTGGATATTGTGGCCAAAGGTGGTAATTTTCTATTGAATGTAGGTCCCAATCCTTACGGAGAACTACCCGGGGAGGCACTTCGTCGCATGCATGAGATCGGCCAATGGATGAAAATCAACGGTGAAGCGATCTACGGGTCGAGACCTATCGCTCCTTATAAGGAAGGCAAGATCTGTTTTACCCGTGGAAAAAAGGGACAGGTATATGCCATTTATCTGGCGGATCAAAATGAAAACAGGATTCCTGAACAAGTTACCATCAGATCTTTCCGGGCATCTCCAGGTTCAAAAATTTATTTACTGGGACATAAAGATGCCCTGCAGTGGAAGAATAAAAACGGGCAGTTGGTCATTAACCTGCCGTCTCAGGTAATCTCACATCCCCCGGTTCAGTATGCCTGGACCTTCGAAATCACCCGGGTATCCAAACCATCATTCCCTTAGCATAAAAAAAAGGCGGCCAAAGCCGCCTTTTTTATGTTTTTTATTTGGACGATCCAAACAATTTGTTAATTTCTTTTGGCGGTTTCAGGAGATCATTCACTTTTCTGACCATTATGGTTTTCTCCAGTCTGAAAGTGGCTTTGCCCCGTATATCGCGTGAAGAAGCCCCTACCCTAACCTCATAGGCACCTGCCTCAGCCACCCATGCAGATTTATTTTCATCAAAGGAAGCCAGTTCTTCAGGGGTGAGGGTAAAATGTAGGGTTTGCACCTCTCCCGGTTTAAGAAGGCGTGTTTTGGCAAATGCTTTCAATTCTTCTTCCGGTTTATCAAGCTCCCCTGCCGGAGCATGCAGATACACTTCAACAACTTCCTTACCGGCGGTTTTTCCGGTATTTTTTACATCAATGGAAAAAGAATACTTCTCTGAAAAAGTTTCAGGGCCCGGTTTCAGATTTTCATATTCAAAGGAAGTATAAGAAAGTCCATAGCCAAAGGGATAAGCCACCGGTTTATCAAAAGTGTTAAAATAACGATAACCCACGTAAATATCTTCAGCATAATCCACTTCGGCAGGCACTCTCTGTAGCCAGGAGGGAACCTTTTCATTCTGCACTGTTCCTGTGGCTTTCCCCGGAAAATTTGCAGCAGAAGGTTCATCCTGGTAGGTAACGGGAAATGTAGTTGCCAGTTTTCCGGATGGATTAACCTTTCCGGTGAGCACATCTGCCACGGCATTTCCGGCTTCCAATCCGGGTTGCCAGGCCAGCAGTATGGCATCCGGCTGATCCCGCCATGATACGGTCTCAATCACTCCGTCAATGTTCAGCACGACCACCACTTTTTTCCCGGCAGCGTGAAAAGCTTGTGTAACATTGCCAATCAATGCCTTTTCCGTATCCGAAAGCATAAAATCTTCTTCCATTTTACGGTCCATCCCCTCCCCTGCATTCCTGCCGATGGTGATAATGGCAATGTCTGCTCTACGGGCCAGTTTCGAGGCTATACGGGCATCTACCCTCATTTCAGGCACCGGAAGTTTTCCTCCCAGCATGATCGCCAGCCAGTTGCCTTTGGATGGCATATTTGCCCTGGCTTTGGTCACGTAGGAATGATATGTTTTCTTTAAGGTCTGATCAACATGAAAACCTGCATTTTCCAGACCTTGATCTATTGAGATACTATACGCTTCATTCACATCCCCACTACCGGTTCCACCGATGATACTTTCATAAGAAGCATTGCCCAGAAGTGCGATTTCACTATTTTTTGCAGAGAGTGGCAATACATCATCCCGGTTCTTTAACAGAATCATTCCCTGCGTAGCGGCATACCGGGCCACTTCAGCATGGGCTTTCATGTCCGGATGGCCGGAAGGTTTATATCCTCTGAAACGGGGTGTTTTTTCCACAAGGTTCAATATTCTCTCCACGTTCTCATCCAGCACAGTAGCGGCCAGTTCTCCACTGTCCACTGCCTGTATAACTCTTTCTATCTGTTTATAACTTCCGGGCATGATCAGGTCATTTCCGGCTTTAAGCATGGCTGCCGGATCACTGCCGGCACCCCAGTCACTCATCACCACACCCTGAAAACCCCAGTCATGACGAAGAACCCCTGTCAGCAGGTCATGGTTTTCAGAAGCATAGGTCCCATTAACTTTGTTATAAGCCGACATGACCGTCCAGGGATGGCTGTTCTCTATGGCAATATGAAAACCTTTGAGATAGATTTCCCTCAGAGCCCGCTGACTTACGATGACATTGACCGAGGTCCTCCAGGTTTCCTGGTTGTTGGCTACAAAATGCTTGATGGAAGTACCCACACCCTGGGATTGTATTCCCCGAACAATCGCCGCAGCCATTTGTCCTGCGATCAGCGGATCTTCGGAATAATACTCAAAATTCCTTCCGCACAACGGATTACGATGAATATTTAAGGCCGGGGCCAGCAGAATATCCGAGCCATATTCCAGCACTTCATTCCCCATGGCCCTGCCTACATCACGGACTACAGAGGTATCCCAACTGGAGGCCAGCAGGGTAGCGATCGGGAAAGCCGTGCAATAATAAGTGTTGGTATCATGACTCCTCCATGGCAGGATACGCAAACCGGCAGGACCATCGGTCAATACCATGGTAGAAATATTATACTCCGGAAACTCAGCTGTTCTGCCGGCTGCTCCCGGAACCAGAGTTTTGATACGGTTTACCATAACCTTATAGGCAGAATCTCCATTTACCCCGCTCCTGGCTTTCAACATTTCACGAAATTGCTCAGGAATCAATTTTAATACCGAATCCGGAATGACAAAGTTGTATCCCGTCCCTACCACAAGTTCGGCCTTATCCTTCAAAGACATGGCAGCTACTACCTTTTTAGGGGGATCTTCCCCCAAACGGCGTGTTGTTTTCTTCCCTGTCTGACAGGATATCAAACCTGATAACATCAGTATAACCGACAAGAAGAAAAGATAATTACTAATGAAACGTTTCATTTTATGATTATTTTTAAAGTAAATTATTTAAGAAGATAAAATTATATAAATTATTCATTCATTCTCATTACCCGGACCAAAAAAAACACAATTACATTCTTTTTGATATATTTACCTGAAAAATACCAATCATGAAACAGATTCTGTTCATCGGTTTGTCCGTAGCATTGATGGCGGCTGGTTGTAAAACCAACCATCCCGCCGGAACCGTCTTTCACGAACCTGTCGATCCCGACACACTGGCTTCCGTTGTCTGGGAAAAGGTACCGGGGCGAATACATGCAGCCTTCGGGAATATTAACATCCGTTACCGGAAATCCCGACCACCTGAAAAAGGTCTGTCCCTGAGCTGGGAAGGCATGGGATGGCGTGGCGAAAAGATACATACACAAGTCATTTTATGGAGTACGGAAGATACGGACAGCCTGAAGGTACTTATCAGCAAACTTCAGGACGGACACGGCAACACGATCAGAGCTTCTTCCCTCTCTCTTCATCCTGTAGGTTATGTTTTATCGGATACTGTTTTCACCCGTTGTCTTCACCGGTCACAGGACACCATGCCGGCCAGGCTGTCCCCTGATATCCTTTACAACAACCGTCCTTTCATCCTCCGGGCCAGGAGTGTACGTCCGGTATGGTTGACGGTGGATATACCACGGGATGTCAGTCCCGGTTTATACAGGGGATCGGTGATCATCCGCTCGCAGGAAGATTCCGTTTATCTTCCCTATACGATCAAGGTGCAATCTTTAGAGCTCCCCCCGCCCTCCGACTGGTATTTTCATCTAGATCTCTGGCAAAACCCTTATGCCATTGCCCGGTATCACGAGGTTCCCTTATGGTCGGAAGAACACTGGCAGTTGATCCGTAAATATCTGAAATTGCTTGCGGGGGCCGGACAGAAATGCATCACTACTTCCATTACTTACAAGCCGTGGGGAGGACAAACTTATGATCCTTTCGGCAGTATGATCACGTGGTTGCACAGCTCCAATGGACGGTGGGATTATGATTATTCCGTTTTCGATCAATATGTACAGACTGCTATGGAAGAAGGGATTACAGCTCAGATCAACTGTTATACCATGGTGCCCTGGGGAAACCGCTTCCGTTATTTTGAGGAGGACTCCTCCGGGTATGTCACCGTACAATGCCGTCCCGGCAGCAAAACCTATGAAGCTCTGTGGCAACCTTTCCTGGCTGACTTCCGCGAACACCTCAGAGAAATGGGATGGCTGGATAAGACCGTTATCGCCCTGGATGAGCGCGGTCACGAAGATACCCGCAACCTGATCCGTTTTCTGCAACAAACCGCCCCGGAGTTTAAGCTGGCCCTGGCCGGACGATATTTCGACGACATCACTCCGAACATCTATGATTTCAGTTACAACTACCACTTTCTAAGTAAAGATGTTCCCGCCATTGCCGGACAAAGAAGAATCAGAAAACAGATCACTACCTACTACGTGGCATGCGGTATTCCCAAGCCCAACAATTTCACTTTTTCCCCCCCGGCAGAATCAGCTTATGAAGGCTGGCTGGCCGCCGCGCTGAACCTGGACGGATTCCTGCGCTGGGCTTACAATTCCTGGCCGAAAGATCCCATGCATGACTCGCGTTTTGTCACCTGGTCGTCCGGCGACACCTATCTTGTCTATCCCGGACCTTACAGCTCGGTCCGTTTTGAAAGGCTTCGCGAAGGCATTCAGGATTATGAAAAAATCCGAATCCTGAAAACCCTGGTGGAAGAGAAAAATGGACAGATTATTCTTCCTGACTCTCTGAACCCGGATGTATTCCTGCAAACGATCGACCCGGAAAGCATCCAACACATCTCTGCTGACAGGATCATTCGTCAGGGGAAGAAACTGGTCAATAATCTTACCGATTTTCTAACAAAACAACACTAACCCCTTGCACACACAGGACGCACAGAAATAATGCAATAAACAATTAATAAGCGTGTTACCGTACTCTTCCAGAAACACAGCCCGGATATATCAGCATTATTATCTACGTAGGTCCCTACGTAGATTTCTAATTTATTTCATTTTTGCTTCCGCAAGAATTTTTTCCAGAGAGAACGCATAGATACGTCCCGGTATTTTGGAGTACTCCGCACTTACGAGGATGGTATCATTGTTCAGAAAGGTAATGCCTTCGGTCTGGGCCAGATGATATTCGGGGTACCTCACACGCACTACATCTCCATTGAAAAAATGACTGCCCGGATAGTTAAAGAAAATCCACAGGTAGGGATAAAAGCTTTCATACCCGGACAAGACCATCGTTTTCTTATCGGGGCTTAAAGTGGCCCCGGTCACCAATCCCCTGACATAGAAAGAGTCTATGAGCCGGGCCGGGCGGGCATCGGATTCAGGAGACAGGGCATATAACTGTGTCTCCTCCCATTTCCAGTCTTTGGTAAACAGATACAAGGTATCCCGCAGGCATATCATCGCCTCCCCATCCCACCGGGTTGACAAAGGAATGCTTATGAAAGATTTCTGCTCCGGATAATAAAAAGAGATTTTTTCGGCCGTCACCCTAACCACACTGTCCCGGTCCATCCTGTTTTTCGGGATCTTATAGACACACAAATCTTTCCGCCATCCGCCATTGTTTCCGAAATCTCCGATATAGATGAACCGATCGTCCTGGGCCAAAGATTCCCAGTCGTGGTTATCAGCTTTCTCCACCCGGATACGCTGCACAATTTTTTTCATTTGCAGATTGATACCATAGAGTTCCGGCTCCCCTCCACTATCATTCAGTGTCCATATCAATCCGTTCCACCACAGCATTCCGGAAGACTCCGATATTTCTGCCGGAAGAGAGTCCATCAACACCCGCGGGACGATATGCACGGTTTTTATCTGGCCGATAATATCAGCCTCCGGAGCCGCTCTCTGTTTATCCCCGGATATCCGCGAGAACAGGAAAAGGAGCATGCCGGTAAGCAACAAAGGCAATGAGTTCATCTATTACAGTGTTTATTCAAAATACTTTATCTCACGTTTTTCTGCTTCTTTCACCCAATGCTCCGGCACGATCTTCCAGTTGTGCAGCGCCCTGGGCGTTACTGTTTTTTTCTTCTCCATCCACTTCATCATATAATACCGAAGATCTTTGTCTGTGGTGGTAATAATCCGGGCTGCCAGGGAATCGTAAGGTATGCCGCAGCCGCGGGTTAGATGACCACCTCCCCCGTTACCCCTGTATGAATTTACGGCCACCTTATACCATTTGTTCCTATCGAAAGGGGTTCCGTCCGACATGGCAAGGATGGTGATTCTATTTCCGGAAGGTTTGCGTACATCTACCCGGTAGTCAATACCGGCAGCAGAGTCGAAACCATAGTAGGGTGCCGCCAGGTAGTGCCGGTTATTGGTGGTGTTCACCTTATATCTTAACACGGTATCCCCCGGTCCTTTCATCTGTGACAACCAGTTTCCATAGGAATATTCCAGATATTTTTTTATTTCACTTCCTTTCATCCGGATGGTATACAGGTAGTTCTCAAAACGGTACAGCTTGAACATGTCCCTGACATATACTTTGCCTTTGGGGATCACAGCATGCAGGGACAAAGGCGCTGCAAACGAAACATCTGCTCCCGACAACTGCAACTGCACCGTATGGATCAGTCCCATGAACGGAGAATCTCCGAACAGGGCATCCACGGCACTTACCGGACGTGTAAAATCGGCTACCGGCCGTGAAACATACTTCATGACACGCACGGAGTCTGCCCTGAATTTTTCCAGGAAACCCGGATCGGGTTTGTATCCTTTCATGGATACCAGTTCTCCCTTGACTTCTTTTTTATATTTGCCCGTTTCAGGGTCCAGGGTACAGGTGATTTTTGCGGACGACACCCACAGGGCATTATGGGACGGGTCCAGGAGAGGGACCTTGTTATGGTCCGGGGCATCCACCTTTTTATTCAGGGCTTTATGATCATGTCCTATCAGGATCAGGTCGAAACCAGGCACTTTTTCAGCCACCAGCACCGAAGCATTTTCGTTTTTATACTGATGGGCTGTCCCCCCCCCATACGTATAATCATAACCGGCATGAAACATTCCTATCAGGATGTCCGGATGTTCTTTCTCCCGGATAACTGGGACCCATTTCCGGGCCGTTTCCACCATATCGTCGAAATGCATTCCTTTCCAAATATCATGTGGTAACCATTTGGGAATGGCCGGGGTGATCATCCCGAAAACCACGATTTTGATTCCTTTATAACGAATTACGGTATAGGGTTTGAAATAGGGTTTTCCATCCTCATCCCGGACCGCATTGGCAGCCATCCAGGGAAAATGAAATTCACGTACCAAACGGTCATACACAGGATGCCCTGCTTCAACATCGTGGTTTCCAACCGTAGCTGCCTTATAATGCATAAAGTTCATGACCCTCGCACAGATGTGTAGATGCATGGTATCTTCGAAATTGTAATAATATACCTCGGGCTGTCCCTGCAGGATGTCCCCGTTGTCGAGGAGGATCACTTCCTGCGTCGAAACCCGGCGCTGTTGCGACACGTAACGGTAAACCCTGGCCAGCGACCCCTCCATCGGTCTGTCATTGATAAAATCATAAGGAAAGATCGCTCCATGTACATCCGAGGTTTCTATGATCCTGAAAACAACCCTGTCCGGTTTTTCCTCAGAGGAAGGGTTACAACCCTGCATGCCAATAATCAGCAGCAGAGACCACCATGCCGGTGCATGGATGCGGATAAAACGACTTAACCGTCGGGAATGTTTCATAACGCTATGATATTCTCAAATGATTTTTATTATTTTATTCCGTAAAAAGAGGAGAGAATTTTTTCAAACCATCGAAAAGGCAACATCCCTTTCAGCCAGACGGCCATTTTTTCATCCGGTTTTCCGACCACATACCTGAAACCCGTGCGTTTTTTTCTGATAATACAATATATCTTTCGGGCTACTTTGACAGGATTGCCCCCCTTCAATTCATTCTTTTCAATAATGTTCCGTGTTTTTTTGAGCTGTGCCAGATAAGGAGAGGAGGGGTCGTCCACAACAGACCATACCCGCCGGGAAGTAAATTCAGTACTCATATCCCCCGGTTCCACCAGCGCCAGCTTTATCCCAAAAGGTTTCACCTCCATACTCAACGCTTCGGTAAGCCCCTCCAGAGCAAACTTTGCCGCACTATAAAATCCTTGGTACGGAAGGCCCATCCTTCCTGCAATAGAACTGACATTAATGATAAGGCCGTCCTGTTGGTCACGCATGACCGGCAATACCTGACGGGTTACCTGCAGGGTCCCCCAGAATATCACCTCAAACTGTTTTCTTGCCAGGGTCCATTCCGTCTCCTCAATAGCACTGCCTATGCCAAAACCGGCGTTATTGATCAAGACATCAATATGATCCTCCCTTTTCATAAGAGCGGCAACTGCCTGAATAACGGAAAGCGGCTCAGTCACATCCATTTTAAGCATTGTATAGGGCCAGGGACCGGAAACAGGGTTGCGGCTGGTGCCATATACACGGTATCCTTTTTCTGTTAACAATTCTGCCGTTGCTTTTCCGAAGCCTGAAGATGCCCCGGTAATCAATACAACGGTGTCCCCCGGATTTTTTTTCTTAGCCATCATAAAATATTTTCTGTTTTGCACTGTCTCCGGCAAACTTAAATAAAACCTTTGAAGAAACAATCATTTTGTACGTTTCCCTGTAAGATTGCATGCATAATATCAGGTACGCATTATGTGTGTGAACCTGTTTTTTGGAAATGCATAAGGATGCTTGTGAATCATTATGTAA
>JAGGWN010000018.1 GCA_021157415.1 Bacteroidales bacterium
ATTATTGCCTGGAAAAAGTAAATGTGGTCAATGCCAATCACCTTTATCCTTCGGAAATAAGCGGAGGAATGAAAAAACGGGTGAGTCTCGCCCGAGCCATTGCCCTGAACCCCGACTATCTTTTCTGTGACGAACTCAACTCAGGCCTCGACCCACAGACATCCATCCTGATCGACCAGCTTATCAAAGAGATTACCGAAGAATTTCAGACCACCACGATTGTGAATACCCACGATATGAATTCGGTCATGGGTATCGGAGAAAAAATCATCTTTATCCATAACGGCACTAAAGCCTGGGAAGGAGATAAGCAGGAAATTCTCTTTTCGGACAATAAGCTGCTGAATGAATTTGTCTTTGCCAACCAAATGGCCAGGGAGCTTAGAAAAGCCAGGACCCGCTAGTCCGAATATGCTTTTAAACAATCGGATAATCCCCCCATTTTATTAAAATAAAATTACCTTTGCGAATAATAATACAATATTCGTATATATGAAAAAGAAACATACAGGATTCAACACCCGCATGGTTCATGCGGGTTCTCCGGAAGACCGGTGGGGCAGCGCGGTGGTGCCTATCTATCAGACCTCAACATTTTCTTTTAAAAATGCCCGTCAAGGGGCGGATCTTTTTGCTGGGAGAGAAAGGGGATATATTTATACCCGTATCGGGAACCCTACCATTCAGGCATTGGAAGAAAATATTGCCTCTCTTGAGAACGGGTACGGAGGTATTGCTACAGCTTCAGGAATGGGGGCTGTGTCAACCGTTTATCTATCATTACTGGAGAAAGACAGTCATATGATCAGCACAGCCTCTGTATATGGGCCTTCGAGAAGTATCATGGAAAAATATTTTTCCCGTTACGGTGTATCAGCATCTTATGTACATACATCGGACCTTGAGAATATTAAAAAAAATATCCGGCCCGAAACTGTGCTACTCTATCTGGAAACACCCTCCAACCCCACCATGGAACTGACAGACATAGCCGCTGCTGCTGCTCTTGCTCATGAACATGGTATTATCGTGGTTGTTGATAATACTTTCTCCAGCCCATGGCTCCAAAATCCTCTTGACCTTGGTGCCGACGCTGTGCTTCATTCAGTCACAAAATTCATCAACGGTCATGCCGATGTTGTAGGCGGGATTATTGTAACCAAAACGAAAGAACTGTATGACCGGATACGGCCGGTAATGGTTGGATTTGGTTATAATATGGATCCTCATCAGGCTTTTTTGGTACACCGGGGCGTAAAAACGCTTTCCCTGCGTATTGAAAAAGCCCAGAAAAGTGCCATGGAAATAGCGCAGTGGCTGGAGAAGCATCCTAAAGTGGAATGGGTAAAATATCCGGGACTCCCGTCCCATCCACAATATGAGCTGGCCAGAAAACAAATGAAGGGGTTCGGTACCATGATCAGTTTTGAGTTAAAGGGAGGCTACAAGGCAGGAGAAGAGCTGATGAACCATATGCAGATTGCTTTATTGGCTGTATCGCTGGGAGGAGTAGAGACCCTGATACAACATCCAGCTTCAATGACCCACTCCGGATTACCGGCCGAAGAACGGGTGGAGGCTGGGATCACAGACGGCCTCGTACGTTATTCCGTCGGTATTGAAAACGTTGAAGACTTACTTGAAGATTTGGAACAAGCACTCAACCGGGTCTGAAAATAATACGACCTACGTAGGTTCCTACGTAGGTCATATTTGTATTCAACCAGGTTTATAGGGGGTTAGTTTCTCAATAAATTTTACGGTTAGAATATTTTTTCCTTTCTTTTATCTTTCGGCAATCATCCTTCAGCCTTCCTAGCATCCGCCCGAGGGGGTTGCAACTTTTTTCCTTTTTGGAACAACAAGCTTCGAAGCGACTTTGGGAGGTTGACTGATCCGGATATTCTCCTTGAAATAGGAAGCATAATCATATTTAGGATACTCGTCGAAACATTTTCCGGCAACAACGGGAGGCATTTTCTTACCGGTGATATAATAGTTATATCCACCAAGCATCACTTTTACATGCTGATATCCCAATTGTTTTAACAGCATCCATGGAGCACATGCTTTAACTTCATCATCTGCATACAAAACCACTTCCTTATCTTTCTGATGTAAAAAGGAAACATATTTTTTTTCAAGCAAGTCCGGTAAAGGAATATTTACCGCATCATCAATGTGCCCGATAATATAATCTTTCGGGGGGCGTAAATCAACCAGCACCAGCAGAGGCTCTCCTTTTTTAATGATATCCCGGATATTGTCGGGGGTTAAGACATCTTTTTTGGCCATCGCTTCAGTCAGCATCTCCTGAGGTGTCAACTTATAATAGACGACCGGCTTTTTGGAAAAAATAAAACCGGGAATAACCATCAGCAGGAGAAGTATTCCTGCCCAGTGATTAGAGTTCAAGTGAATTTTCCCCATAATATTTTAGTTCTTGGTTTCTTGTTTTGAATAAACAGTTCAAAGTTTCAACTTTTATTTTATATGATCTTTTTTCCCGACCTTTCCTAACATCCTCCTGAGGGAGATGTTTTTTTCTTTTTTCTCACGATGATTTTGAGAGGTTTGTTTGTTTTTTCCGGAGGAGCAGTTTGTATGCCTCCCTGGAAAAATCTACAGGCAGCGACTCTGAAATCATACTGTGCGAATGCTTCGGAAGAAGCAGATGATGGAGGTTTGGGAGGGACCATGATGGTTTCCACCCAACGGTTTAGACCCCCTTTCATTACATAGGTATTTTGGGACCCCAACCGGCGTGTAAGCACCCAGGCCTGATTGGCACGTATGGTGCCATTGGAGTAAAACACATGTTTCTGATCGTCTCCACTGATAAGATCAAGGTATTGTTCATCCAATATGTCAGCCAATGGAACATGGATTGCATTGGGAAGATGAAATTTAACATATTCAAGCGAATCCCTTACATCTATCAATTGGAGACTGGGATCCTGTCCGATGATCATTCCGGCCACCTCATCGGTAGATAAGAATCGTGTATTGTCTTTTATGGCCAGCAGGAGATTTTGTGGTGAAAGTTCTTTTTTCTCGGGTCGTTCCGGAAGTAACCATACCAGAAAAGCAACGCCCATGGCTACTATTGTCAAAAAAATGGTTCCTTTCTGCATGATAATAGAATTGTATCAGATTAATAGTCCGGTTTTTTTACTCTTTTTTCAATCAACGGAACGGCATAAAACATTCCGACAGCTATGAGGATCAGCAGGAAAGTGAAAAATCCGCGGCTCATACCGAGGCTATCATAAACTTTGATACCTCCTTCGTTGCCACTGTTCACAAAATTCTTAAACAAGGGATAGGTTTCGCCATAAAGAAAAGAGCCGACAAAAGTACCCCCGACAAACACCAGTGCATCTATTTTGCCAATAGAAGCAGCCGTAAAACTGGTGCCGGGGCAGAAACCTCCCGTCACGAAACCCAGACCCATAATCAGGCCTCCAACTATCGCTGCGCCCCAGTAGGTTGGCTGGACATATAATCGTCCTATATCAATCCATCCGAAATAGTCAAACAGGATAATTCCGGCAGCGGCTGTGGCTCCAGCGGTAAAGAAAACCCTGAGCACGACGAAGTCATATCCGTAAAACAATCCTACCAGATTTTTTGATGAAGAGAACCCTGCAGCTTCCAGGGTGTATCCGAATCCTATTCCCAAAAGCAGAGCTATGATAAAATCCCATTCCGGTCCGATGATTCCCTGTGGTATTAATGGTCCCATAACGAAGTATTTAAATCCATAATTTTCTAAAAAAATAGGCAAAAAGATAAGCTCCTCCGAAGATAGCGAACATGGTCACTAATCCGCCTGTAGCCAATACGGCCATCCCACTCAGCGCTGCACCACTGGTACATCCGCGTGCCATCGAAGCGCCGTATTCAAACAGGATTCCACCTATCAAGGCAAAAGCCAGTCTTTTCCGGGAGGTTATTTTGGGAGAATGTTCCACTTTGACCTTCAGACGGCCGGAGAGAGTACCGGAGATAAAACCGCCGATGATCACTCCCAGCACTTCGAAATTAAGCCAGTCTTTCCAGGGTCCCCTGGCACTTTTTACATACTTGCTGTAGAACTCAGATTTCTCAGCATGCTGTGGGGCAACCACTTCCACAACGGCAGCCATAACCCTTTTAGGTGCGCCGCTGGCACCGAGACCCCGTCCGGAGAAATAGAATGCAGCAATGAGAACAAACCCCAGTAACACACCCATCAGATAGGGGTTTTTATATTTTTTAGGATTTGTTCTTTTGTTAACTTCTTTTTCCATAGCGTATGATTTTCTTAATATAAATATCTGGTTAACTGCCCTGCTTCCACCATTAGAAAACGGAACATAAAACCTCCAAACAAAACGAGGAAAGCCGGAATGAAGGCAGGGATTTTATATCCTTTCCATTCCAGTATCTCCAGGAAAGCGGGAAGCAACAGTCCAAGAATCATAACAAAAGTCCAGAAGGGTACCGTGAAAGGGCCTCCGAGAAAGAGCTTGGCAGCTTCTATTTGTACTGCTGAGCTGGCAAGAAACCCCATAAACATATGTATGATAAAAAATACCTCAATGGTTATCAGCAACAGATCTATTCGTCCGAAAAGTTTTTTCTCTTCATGATTTCTGGACATCCACATGATGGTTGCAGCCCCGGTGGAGAGGCCGGAGGTCAGAAACAGCGGGCCCAGAATGGATGTATTCCACAGAGGCCGGGCATTAAAGGCAGATAAAAGAATGCCTGTGTAAATTCCCAATATAACGGCCAACACAATCATCAGCCATGCCAGGGATTTTCGATTCTTGATCACCCATGCTTCGAAATCGTTCAGCCACTTCAACTTCCAGTCCCATGAAGGTACCAGCTCACGCAGATAACTGGCGCTCCAGACAAAGGAAAGAGGTGTGATGATCAACAGCGTCCAGGCACCCCAGGACATGGGGGATTCAAGACGTATGGTGGTGTACAGGCGCCAAAAAAATAATTTATGCCGAAGGTCTAGGAAAAGGGCTGCCAATCCGATTACCAGGGCAATGGGTGTAATGAAAGAGGCCCATTTCACGGCTGTCGGCGCTTTGTCTTCCTTTCCCATGATGACATATAGGGAAGAAAAAAAGATCAAACCGGCAGCCAGTCCCCCCAGAAAAAGATAGAGTGGTATTTGCCAATGCCACAGGGTCAGGTGGGGGTCCACGCCGGGAATATTTCTTCCGCTGACAATCAATTCTTCTTTCATTGCATCTGTTTTTAAATGAGATAATAAATTTGTGGTTTTGTTCCGGCTTCCGGAGCAAGTACCTTCCATTTGCGCTCGGCAATCACTTTTGAAACAGCGCTGTTGGGATCGTCCATGTCTCCGAAATAAAGACAATGGGTGGGGCATACTTCCACACAGGCAGGATCTTCTCCTTTTTCCACCCGGTGAATACAAAAAGTACATTTATCCACATACCCTTCTGGATGCATATACCGGGCATCATAAGGGCACGCTTCTATGCAGGCCCCGCAACCGATGCACTCGTCGGGGGTCACCAGCACGATACCCCCTTCTACGATATGACTGGCACCGGTGGGACAACAGCGTACACAGGGAGAATTTTCACAATGGTTGCATCGTTCTGAACGTATCTCCATCTCCACTTTTGGGTAAGTCCCGGCAACATTCTCCACAATCCAGTCACGTGCATATCCCAGAGGTACATTGTTTTCCGTCTGGCAGGCTACTACACAGTCGGAGCAACCCACACATTTTTTTGTGTCTACTGCCATTGCATATCTCATGATGCCACCTCCTTTCCGGGATTCTCAGTTAAAAATGTCACAAAATTACCCCGCATACCGGTACCGCCCATAACAGGATCCATGGCTATTTTTGTAACCAGCTCACTGTCACTGGCTCCATGGCCGTATGCCCGCGTAAGACGTTTTTCCGTATGTCCGAAACCATGCACCATATATACCGAATCCCATCGGATCCGTTCGGTTATCCTCACTTTTATAGGGAAGGAAGAGATCACACCATCCTGGTTTTTCAACCATACATATTGACCGTTCTTCAGATCCCATAATTTGGCCACTTTAGGATTTACCCAAACTAAATTCTCTTTTTTTATCTCCCACAAATTGGGATTATTGGCTGTACGACTGAATGTATGCATGGGGGCCCTTCCGTAGTTTAGCCGGTAATATCCAGGCGGAGGTTCGGGATGAGGTGTGTAATTCGGCAGAGGGTCAAAATTTTCATTGGCCAGTTCGGTAGAATATAACTCGATTTTTCCTGTATTGGTGTTGAATTCAAAATCTTCTCCGTTCAGGAAGTACAAATCATCGTCCTCTCTTTTCAGTTTTTTCACTCCTATCCGTTTCATTTCTTCGAGGGATGATCCGACCTGTTTTAATTGCCAGTCCAGTAACTCTTCAATGTTCTTCCAGGGAAAATAGGCTTCCAGACCCAATCGTTTCCCCAGTTCTTTGGCGATCCACCAGTTGGGTTTGGAATCGTACAGCGGCTCGGTTGCCGGCATCCGCAAAGCAATATAGGGTTCCCTGTGAGGAGAAGTGCGGATCACATCATATCTCTCGAGATAGGTACATTCGGGCAATATCACATCGGCATAACTGGCAGTTTCCATGGGCATGGTATCTATGACTACCAGGAGTTCAAGATTATCAATGGCTTTCAGCGTCTTTCCCTGATCAGGGAGTGATGCCATAAGATTGGTGCCATACACGATCCACCCCTTCAGGTTACAGTCCAGATCGGGATTTGGGATGGTTGCATCACAAATCCCTGTAGAGAGGACTTCATTGACCAGATTATACTGACCGGGAAAAGCATCTTTCCAGGTACGATTGGGTTTGGGGTAATCAGGTCCCGGAAATTTAGGAAGATGAACAGATTCCGGCACATAAAAACCACCTCTGCGTCCCCAGGATCCCAATAAAGCATTCAGGATCGCAATTGCACGCGAACGTTGTGTGTCATCCCCATACCAGGTAACATGTCGTCCGGGATGGACAATGACAGCCGGAGCGGCATGAGCCATTTCCCGGGCAGTTTTACGGATAATATCGGGCTCAATGGTACTTATGCCATAAGCCCATTCCGGGGTTTTATCCTTGACATGATCTTTCAGCTCGCTAAAACCGAATGTGTATTTTTTTACATACTCCTTGTCGTATAATTCCTCATGGATTATAACATGGATCCAGGCCAGTATCAACGCAATATCGGTGGCGGGTTTGATAGGAAGCCAGTATTTGGAATGTGAAGCGGCCGTACTATAACGAGGGTCCACTGTAATAATCGTAGCCCCTTTGTCAATAGCTTCCGACATCTCCTGTATCTGCCCGTTGTGCATATTTTCGCCGATATGAGATCCTATCAGCACCAGGCACCGGGTATCCCGTATGTCGGTTCTTTCAGGAGACATCACATCTTCTCCATAGGTTGCCGTGAATCCTACTTCACGGGGTCCCCGGCACTGAGCAAAAGAGGGGGCGGCAATGTTGGGGGACCCAAATGCCTTTAAGGTATGACTGATCATCTTACCGCCGGTTCCATGTGAAAACAAAGCCACGCATTCGGGGCCATGCTTTTTCTTGATGTCCTGCATCTTCTTGGCGATGTAGTCCAGTGCCTCGTCCCAGGAAGCCTCCCTGAATACCTGGCTGCCCGGTTTTCCTTCACGGATCAGGGGCTTCTTCAACCGGTCTTCATCATAATACATCCCGATACCGCCTGTGCCACGGGGGCATAACCTGCCATTGCAATGAGGGTCGTTTTCGTTGCCAATAATCTTCTTGATTTTTCCCTTTTTGTCCGTGTATACCCATCCTGCACATTTCCAGAAACAAACCTCACAATAGGTAGGGGTACGGTGCAGTTTTTCTCCGGGATGTATCGTGTCATCACCCGTAACCTGGGAAAAAGCCTTAATAGCCGGTCTGGCAAACAATAGCGAACCGGCCCCGGCCCCGGATATCTTAATGAAATCCCTTCGTGTTGTGTGCTTCATAGTAATAAATCAATTTTATCCCGTAACCTGAAAATGAACTTATTTACATAGTGACAAATTTATCTATTTGATGTGAATCTTATAACGATTTTAGAGGTTGCCCGTCATGCAAACAGGCTACCGGAGTTAAGGAGGAGATGTAATGTTTGCGAAATCACGTAATTACGATTATTTAGAATGTATATAAATTTCTATATATGTTGTTAAACATATATTTTATAAGTATATACGGATAACAATACCTGGACCGGGATAATCTCTCAGGCATCATTACAAACAGTAGGAAGCGGAAGCAGATTAGAAAGATACCTGTGTGAACCATTATCCATATTCAGCGATCTGTTGCAGTTTGTCCTTTTCCAGAATCCGAATCAGTTTTCCCTCAATTTCTATGATCCTGTCTTTGCGGAATTCCGAAAGGATCCGTATGACATTTTCGGTTCTCATATGGATCAATTCGGCAATTTCCTTTCTG